>CAMBAN010000001.1 GCA_945864145.1 uncultured Lachnospiraceae bacterium
GCAGACTATATCCGGGGTCGATGCACCATACTGTATGGTGATGTTGCTTGTCGGCTTGATATTGGTCAGCCCCACAAGGTTTCCATCAATTTTCCACCGGATGCCGCCGGCATGTGTTCCACCGGTTACATTCTCGTACCGCACCGTTTTATCTGCATTTGATCCCGTACTGTTCATAAGCACGATATTGTCTGCCCACTGGTCTGTATCATCAACCTTCTTGGATACCTCTGTAATTTTCTGCCACAGCGTAGAAATTTTTGCGAAAATTGTATCGCCTTTTACATCTGCAGCGTCTGAGGAATCCCCCATTGTCTTTTTAATGGCATTATCCGCATTCTGACGGGCAGTGGTTTCATTTTTTATGGATTTTGTTACATCGGAAAGATTTGTAGTAAGTCCTGCCACCCCGTTCTTAAGCGTTGTGATGTCTGTTCCATCCTGCTGCAGCTGATCATCCAGTGTTTTTATTGTAGCCTTTACATCCGATATCTTCCGTTGCGTGTCAGCGTCAAGACTGCTGATATCTCCGGATAACGTCTGGTTCAGCTGGTCAAGGGCAGCCTGCAGATCTGTTTTTGCCTGTGCAAGAGCCTTTTTATTCTCCGCACTGGCGTCATCCGTATATTTTTTCTGTGCCGCCTCAACCTCTGACATCTTATCATTTACATTCTTGATCTGGTCATTGATACTGTCACCAAGTTCTTTCTTTGTCTGGTCAATCTGGTCTTTTCTATCCTGTATCTCCTTATCAATGGCTTTCTGCAGTGCATCAGTAAGGGAAGTTGTGCTTCCGGACAGCTGGGTGATCTTCTCGTCGAGCGAACTGTCACCGGCATTAAGTGCATCTAGTGCATCTGCGATCTGCTGGTTGATATCTGCAACTTTCTTCTGCGTTGCATTATCCAGCCCATCCACAGTGTCAGACAGGGAATCAAGGTTGCCTTTATATGCATTAAGGGAATCCTGCAGGGCCTGTTTTGCATCTTCAAGTGCAGTCCGGTTCGACTCTGACTGATCATCGGCATATGCCTGGCTTGCTTTCTTGTAGGCATCCAGCTTCTCCTGCACATCCGACATGTTATCAGCGATTGATCCCTTGATATCCGTGATGGCAGATTCCCTCTTCTGGCTCTCTGCATTCAGTGCTTCCTGAAGTGTCGTGATGTTGTCACCATTTGCATCAATCGTCTGTGAAAGGGATGCGCACTCATCGGAAAGGCTTTTAAAGTTCTCCCCGATAATGTTTTCAATCTGTGTCACAGCATAGCTGAGCTGGTTGATTGCTTTCGTATACTCCTTCTCATTTCCGGAAAGGACACCGACGAACTGTGCTATCGTCATATCAGAAGTATCAACAACTTCCGCTTTATCAATGGAACCTTTCTTTGCGGTGATCCGGCGCAGGAAAGCATTTTTTACGTTGATCTTCCCACCAAGGTCGTCCGCATTCTGATTGATCTGTTTGATCTGTTCATTGATATTTGTCACTGACTGCTGTACAGTTGCCATCTTGTTATCAAGGTTTGAGCTTGATTCCTTCTGTGAATCCTTGATCTGACTGCTTAAAGAAGTAATCTGTGACTGCATACTGTTAATATTGGAATTCACAGAATTCACAGAATCCTTAACGCCTTTGACATCACTTGCCACTGATTCTGCCGCTTTCTTGGCAGAGCTGCTTTCAATCTCACTAATCTCTGCAGATGTAAAATAGTCGGTTCCCTTTACCGGTGTCTTTACATTTTTCTCTACCTGCTTAATAATGTCATTCTGGATTTTTGTAAGTTCCTTCTCTTTCACCACGGTATCCGTATTCTTTAGTACATCTTTTACCGTTTTGGTGACGTTGAGCTGCTTTGTGATCTGCTCAATCGTCTGCGGGGAAAGTGTTACATCATTTCCTTTGATGTATTTTGTTATGGTATTCTGCAGGCTGCTCTGGATATTCTTCTCAACCGTGCTCTGGATGGCAGCCACATCATCATCGGATATTTTGGAAACATCTGTATTTCCAACTGCACCTTTCACAGCCGATTTGATCATTCCCTTGACCTCAGAACGCTGTCCTTCGGAAAGTGAGTCCATACTGTAAGATCCTTCTGCTGCAACAGCCTTTTCCACAGTCTGCTTCACATTTTGGGTAACCTGCTTGACAAGTTCCTTTTTCGTTGCCTCCGGCAAACTGTCCTTGATATTTTCGCTGACCGCACGCTCTACCATTGCAGTAGAAACGTAATCACCTATTTTTTCAGATAATACCTTTTCTGCAATCTGCCCGGTCACATCATCATCCATCTGATCGGTAACCTGATCAGACACCTTGTCGACGAATGCTTCTGCAAGAACAGCTTTCTGTCCCGTATTCTGCCCGATTATAAAAGTCACCAGTATTACCACGGCAAGGGACAAGGTAATGCATCCACCAATCAGGATATTTTTTGTTTTCCTTTTCATTTCCCGTTTTCCTCCTATTTATTTACATCCAATCTGTTATCACCGGTTTCATAGGATATGGATACGCCTTCCTGTGCATTGTATATAAATACGCTGAAGCAAATACCTTTTCCATTATCCTCCACGGATTCTGCTTCCATCATAACTCCATATGTAAGCAGATCTTCTTCATCATATAAAGGAGTGACTTTGTAAAGAACATGGTTTCCTGTTCGTTCAATATATTGAACGGTTTTTGTTTCAAATGTAAGCATCCCATCTCCTATTTTTAGAGCATCATTACCAGAATTAAGCTGCCTTGTTCCAGTAATCAAATTTTGGGGATTTGCGTTTTCCCCTGACAGGCAATATGCGATCAGGTGGCACCGGTTATATAAATAGTTTCCCTCTACCACTCCCGCATATTTGTTCTGTATCCAGCCAGATGGCTTTACCATCCCAATTTCACCACGCTCATCCTCTGGCAAAGACTCTTTTCCAATACATGCATATGCCGTGCCGGTTCTTCCAAGTTTATCAAGTTTACTAAACCTTTTAAAAGCGCCTTTTGATGCATCTGAAAGATCTAAATCCGGAATATTCTTATTTAAGATACAATAGGATTCCCCAGAATATGCTGGAATTTCATCTATGATCACATTCCCTTTTGTGTCTTTAAGGGAATGTACATATGCATCCTTCTTTTTTGAGGTTGCATCGGTGGAAGCCTTTCCTGTCCCATTGGCAACTTTATCTACCACATCTTTTATCGTTTCCTTAATCGATGCGTGATTTTTTTGGCCACCGGTATTACTGTATTCAAAGGCTTTTTCCTTTAAAGAATCCGTCTGGTTTTCTACAGATTTCTTTATGTGGACGGCAACCTTTTCTATGCTGTCCGTTATTCCAATATCCTCATCCTGACCCTTGGAAATAGTAACATCCTGCGGACCGGAAGATACCCATGGATAATCAATATCAGCATCGCCATATTGGGATATTGCGGCCATAATAACCAGTATTGCAAGGAATACGGCCGTCAGACGAACTTTTCTTTTCCTAAAAAAGCTAAAAATATTCCTGCTCCTTTCTGTATACAGACTGCCGCAGCCTTCTGGCCGATAACATGTACTCACTCCTTTCCCGGCATCGCGCCATCTTAGTCATAAATATAGTTAAAATGTCAAGCACGAAAAGAGCAGTTCGAAAATAAAAAGCATGGTCTTAAAATGCACCATGCTTTTTTATCAAAATTCAAGAAAAATAAGATAATCTTGATTAGCTTTTATAATTTTTTCAGTAACACTTATTCTTCGTCCAAATGTTTTAAATTCACCTGGTCCTGTTGAGGTATGCAGTCCATTAGTCTTCCCGAGATAATCACCAAAACTTTTTGCATAAATAGTAACCAATTCTGGGAATGTCTTGTCCGGCCATGTTATATCCATTCTGCTTATCTTTCTCCAACAGGGGCGAATTTTAATGGATATAAGCTTTTTACATCGAAAAAGCAAAAAGGAATCAACCGGAAAACCACCCATAAGATCTGGTTCTATCTGCATCTGATAATAGCTCCCTCTATGCGTCTCTCTTACGATAAATTGTTCTAATTTTCTGTAGACAACTTTTGAGGTCTCTCTCCGGCAAATTTTTTTGCCACATATTTCCACAGTTCCACGATCTATATCAATTCTCATTTCTTTGTTTTTTCCTCTTTTCCCTTAAAAGCTTTTTCCGATCATGTCTGTTTATGTACTCGAGAATTTCCCTAACAGACCATTCAACGGTAAACTGCTTGTGATAATATTCTGCCTGGTTCATCCGAAATTCATAATTTTTATGGTACAAAGTGACTCTTCCACTCATTTTAGGCTTAAAATACCATTTCCCGGCATCGGTCGTAATGTAAATATTTCCATTTTTCTCCTCACATTTCATTCCATATTTTGATCCGTAAGTTACAGCCTGCGAGAAGAGGTAATCGAAATCTTCATTCTTTATCATCATTTCAATATTTTTGTCAAGCTGCCCCGATTTATCATATTCTTCCATCGAATTGAAAAAACTGTTCTCGTTTTTATTATTTTCTGATTTAATTTCTATAGTTTTATCTTTGTTTTCAGTTTGTTCGCCATATGTATCATTGTTGTACTTGTCTTTTGTAATTCTCTGATTTGTCTTTCCCAGAGATTCACCAAAACATTTTTTTACTTTTTTGTTTTTCATTTCATTGATATAATCATCTAAAAGTATACGAATTAATCCCATATCACGTTTTCTCCATTTCTTTAGTAAAGAATAGTCACAAACACAGATAAAAAGTCAACCCAATTTAGCAAAATCTCATTGCATTATAAAAAAATAATGATATAATGTAGATATAACTTTTTATAATTTTTAACAGAAAACAACGTTTTCTGTGTTTATGGGTCTGATCCTCTGCTTTTATTGTGCAGGGGTTTTTTATTTCTCAGATCCTATTTTTTACGGGTCTATTGATGATCCGGGAATGGAGGTTTATGAGCAATAAAGGAGATGTAATAGCATTTATGCTTATTACTTATCTGGCATCTATTCTTTGGGCAGTTTTAAAGGGATAGGCTTATACCTATCCCTTAACATTTTTATATCTTCATATATTTTTTTATAATATTTTTGTACTATTACACATTTATTTTGTATTATTTTTGTATATATCAATATATTTTTCCATTCGGCTCCATTCGTAGCTTCCCCACATTTGTTCACATATGTGAATGGTTCTCCTCATTGCTTCTACGGATTTCTTCCAGGTCTTTAAATCCATATTAAAAGTATCTTCTTTATGGTTAATCATTTTTTTAAGATCCGGAATGATACCATTACAAAACGTATAAAAATTTTGTATTTCAATTGAAATTGGGTAGTTTTTAGCCGTGTTACACTTAATTTTTATCTGGTAAACCGGACATCTTCCGTCTTCTCCTCTTTGTCTTACCTGAGACTTAAATCCGGAATCATATATTGAAAATATATCGCCATTTAAAACAGGTGAGCCGATCAGCTTCCCCTCTTCAAATAATTCTATTGCATTTTTAATCGCCTCATATTGTTTTTGGTTGTTCTTATATTGTCCAATGCGATCTGCTAGCCAGTTCTCACTATTTTTCAATTGCACAAGATTATCGGGATTTTCCTGCAATACCTGTGCAGGACTTTTCCCTTTAAACTTTCCAAACTCAATCAACACGTTATATGCCACCTGACTTGACGGATCATCTTTGGTGTTGCTATTTCCTTTATGACGACATTTTAAAATTTGATCAAAAGCATACCTTGTTTCCTCTTCTATTTCATAAAAATCAGCAAGCGGAATATTTGCATTACAAAAGGTGCTGGATGCACCATCCACTATGGTTACAAGAAAACGTGATTCATCTGAAAATATCTCCAAGGGATTCGGAAGATGAATAATTCCATCTTTGGAAACTTCCCCATCTTCCCTTTGTTTGAAAAGATACTGTTCTAATGAGTACGTCTTTCTGGAATCAGCAATGGATGTAAATTCATGTACAATCTCCCGCGGATGGTCTATTTTATATTTCATTTGTCTAACCTCCTACAATTTAGTTAAATCAAATAATGTATATTGGCCAGTTACACTTTTGTTTTTCCCCACATTTGGATCAATCATAGAAAGATATAATTTAGGTGTCACATTTACCGCTACATTGGGTTTTTTCTTCTTTTTCATTGCTAATTTAGAAGCTGCAACCTTCTTTCTTTTCTTTATCCCCTTCTCCTGAAGGACTTTGTTGCATTTTTTGATTGCACTTTTAATCAAATTATCAGGTATTTCATATTCAATGTAATGCTTTTCACCTTCATAATCAAGATAATAAAGAGAAAGCCCATTTTCCTTCTTAATATAATAATTTTTATTAAGGATTCCATAATTATACTGAAAGCCGAAGCAATCAGGTTCATAATTTTCCTTATCTATGTTTTTTGCTACTGCAACTACCATTTCTGGCAAATTTTTAACCATCATCCAAAACGATACTTCATTCTTTTCTTTATAAATTTTAAAATTATCTATTCCTGTTATGACAACCGTACTTACCATATTTATCCCCCCTTTTGTCTTTTTTTAGGGCTACCTCTTTTGTATATACTATAATGCCATATTATAAAAATTGCAAGCAAAAAATTTAAATTTATATAAATTCTTATAAAATAGGCTTTTTCAGCTTGACTATTTTATCTCCTTTAATGGATAATCTAAACTATAATCACGAGATCAAATTTCTGGAGGAATTAACTATATGAACAAAGTATTATCTTATATCGGAATGTGTAAATTAGAATCAGGTTCTGTTGTGATAGCAGATCCTTACATCAATAGAATCATCTCATTATATGAAAAAATTCCACGATTACGCCAAAGATCCCTTTTAATTGATGGAGTGAAAAAAGGAAACTACTACGCATATCATCTTCTTAATCCGGAGAGTTGGGATGTAATTGATTTTCTTATGATTCATGAAGATTACAGTTATGAATCACTCGAAGAACTTGGAGTATCAGAAGTCGGAAAAGTAAGTACAACCCTTGGAGAGTCTGTCCTTTATGTTGATAAAGATAAATATTTGCAGACAAATAACTGTTATTATGCTTTTGACGAACAAATATTATATGATTGTAACAGAATTATGGAGGATATTCCCCAAATGCCCTACACGCAAAATCAAAAAGAAAAAATAACTGCACTGGTTAAATCCTGCTTAAAGGAGGGGCTCTGTGCAATTCCTGGACAGAAAATTACAAATATTGTTGGTGCAACACCTGTTTGGAATGGATTTCGAGATTATAATGACTGCAGCACGCAGTTCTCTTACGAGATTATAAATTCTCTTTGCGGTTCTTTCCGGAACGCGGTCGTGATCAGTGGTGGAATAGCAAGCAATGTCTCGTCTTCTTCTGTTCCTATTTATGAATATCGTGAAAAGAACACCTCAAAAGTATGTGCAATCTGTTCTATCATTGCATAATAAAAAGGCATATACAGATTTTTATCCGTATATGCCTTTTTAATGCCGAATATGATCTTATTCGTTTGATAAATATTTTTTCTTAAATAATTCTGCCTTCTGCTCCTGCTTCGCATTACGAATTTCCTCATCAAGAGCAGATATTGTCCTTATATCATAAGAGCAACACTCCCTTGGTGACTGCTTATCTTCTATTACAGGTGCGGTATCCGAATTTCCAGTCATTGCACAATATGATGCATCTGAAAAATGAAGCGGTCTCCTCTCCCACCT
The DNA here is from genome assembly GCA_945864145.1 of uncultured Lachnospiraceae bacterium. Lineage (GTDB taxonomy): Bacteria > Bacillota > Clostridia > Lachnospirales > Lachnospiraceae > COE1. The sequence continues at coordinate 7,740 of CAMBAN010000001.1, forward strand.
TATCCGGTTCCTAAGGTGCTCACAGGCATAACAATTAGGTATAATCTCAATTTTATCACTCATTTAAAACTCCTCATCGGCATAACGTTATATAGATGGGTTTCTACTCTATGTTACCATTCTTCTATCCTACATGCAAATGTCCTTTTCAGAGATTTTCGCATTTGGAATGGCTCTGTATGAGATTATTTCATCGTCTACCCTATCTTTTACACGTAATGACACTCCAAAAACGCAAAAATCCTGTATAGAACAATTTAGCACATCAGCAATGATGACAAGATTCTCCACATTTGTGGGTTTAACCATACTCTCAATAGATCGTATTGTGTTCACTGATAATCCGCTTTTGGAAGAAAGAGTCCTTAAGCTATAACCTTTCTCTTTTCTCTTTTCCCTGACCTTTTTTCCATCGAATACCTTTTCTGATCTTTTTAAATATACATCCATATTTTCGGTCCTCCTACCCGAAAAATATCGAATATGTTAGACTTTGTAAATGAAAATGAGACAAAACTTTTAGATTCGCCTTTTGACATACGAATCTATTTGTATTAAAATACGAGTAGACAATAATATTTTTACGAAAGGAGGAAAAGAATTATGGAAGAAACCGAAAACTCATTAGAGTTAGGAAAAGCAGACGCCAATCCTGATCTCGAAAGTGATACTTTTTCAAATGATGATATATCCATTGAAGGTAAAGAGGTCTACTGGACAACTGGGCAGGTTGGCAATGCGCTCGGAATAAGTAGTGATATGGCCCGTATTCACATTAACAACTTTGCAGAGTATTTTGAATTAAAATTCAGTAAACCCGGAAAAAATGGAAGGCTCTATTTTCCTTCTGAAAGTATTGATCTGCTTAAAAAGATTGTCAATTTGCGTAAAACCAAGTCAATTGACGAAGTAAAGGAAATTTTGGACAATCCGGATCTATCTGGTTTGTTCGGAAAATCTCAGGATTTCGAACAGCATCTGGCAATGATGTTTAGTAAAAGTAATCAAATGCTTATGGAACAGCTTGATAAATTAATTCAGCAGCATTTGAAGCCAGATAATCAGCTTCTTGAAGACAACAAATCATTGATTGACCAAAACAATAAACTGCAAGAAAAAATCAACGTGCTGCAGTCTTCATACGATATGCTTCAGAAAACCTCCATCAAAAACGAGCAGCTTTTGCAGGATCTAACCAAATCAAACGAGGAACTAAAAGAAAAAATCATAGAATCCTTGGATAAACCAAAGAAAAAAGGATTTTTTTCATTCTTTAAATAAAACGGGCATTTCGCCCGTTTTATATTTTAGTGATTTGCTAATTCTAATTCTCTCTCGTAATTTCTTAACGTCTGCGCTCCCATTATCGTTTTCTATTCTATAAGATACGTTTCAGAATTATTTCAGTTTGTATTCTATCGGTTTTATAGTTCAAATTGGTGGCAAAATAATTTTTCCTAATATCTATTCGTTTTTTATTTTTCCGTAACACCCATATTTTAAGCCTTTTTGTTGTGTATATTTTTTATTTTCTAATCGCTATTCGATTTGTAAACCAAATTCACTATTTTCTATTTTATTAGTTTTGCAATCTTTTCTATTAGATTAGTCTTATATATTCGTATTTGTATTTATTTAGGTTATATTATTTTATAATATTCTTGTATATTTTTAAATATATGCATATATGACAGTATAATATTAAAACATTTCAGTATTTTTGTATCTTATATTTATATATTTTTGTAGTGTATTTCTACATTTAATTCATTTATTGTATTTTATTTGTATTCTGATAAATTTTTCTTATATTCATTTGTATTCTCAAATGTTTAGAATATATTTTTATTGACAATTATATTGTTCTGGTTTATTCTAATATATATTCATAGAAAGAAAGGGGCATTTAATATATGGAAGAGAACTCTAAAATAATGACAAGCGGTGAAAAGAAAAAAGGACGAGTTATCGTTGCAATCGATACAGGTTTTGACGGTGGGAAAATATGTGTTAATAAACACGTCCTCAATATTCCTTTCATGATCCAGGATATTACTGAAACAAAAGATAAATTTCAGCTTAGGCGAAATGATCAGGAGTTTATTCGTTGCGTCAAAGATGGACGTACTTATCTTTTAGGTGCTGTAGCCAAAACATTTATCATGGACGAAGGAAGAAGAGCAGAGCGTCAGTCAGAATTAGAATCTTTTTATACATTGGAACGGTACAACATGTCGCTGTTTGAAACAGCATTAGATGCATTTATTGCCTATGCCTTATACAGATATGAAGATATAAGTAAAAACAGTTCTAACCCGTTCAAATTAAGTGAAATAGGAGAGTGGGTTATAGACGTGGCTGTAGCACTTCCTCACGGATATCTTGATGTATACGGACCTATTGTTAGAGACTATCTCAAAAAACCTCAGGAACTTGAATTATTGATTGGTGACATCTCAACCGGTGTAATTACATATGAAATTGGATCTAAATACATAAATTCCCAGATCATATGTGCCCTCATCAATCAGTCTTCGGATGAATTTGGCAATGATATTGACGGATCACCATATGATTATCTACCAGCCTTAATTGTAGATGGTGGATATAAGACAGTAGGATTATTTGGCTTCGCACGTGACCAGTCAATTACGAATGACAAATCCGATACAGACTTTGCCATGATGAACATCAATGATCAACTTGCTGCATCTATTTCCGCCCAAACAGGCAAGCAATATACTGGATATCTGGTTGAGCTCCTTGCAAAAAATGGTGAGCCAATCAATTATATTGATCCTGAAACCAATAAAGTTGTCTCCATTGATGTAAGAGCCGAAAAAGAAAAAGTAATTGCACAAATGGCTGAAAAATTTATTAAAATGCTTAATTCAGATTACGGTGATCTTTTAGATATTCGCTATATTCTTATGGCCGGCGGAACCGGTGAAGCTTATTATCCATTCATTAAAGAATACTGTGAAAAAAATCGGCCATATATCAAAGTAGTTCTTGCAGGCGAAGATATGAAGATGGGAGAGGACAACATAGGACCTGTTAATGCAATCGTATGTGGTCTTTTCAAAGGTGTCATTATAAACGAAGTAGCATAGTGATTATCTTGGAAAGGAAATAAACTATGGCTTATTCATTAGTAAATCTCAAGCCATCGGATTTGAAAATTGCCGTTTGGGCAATTAAAATCAGAGAGTCATGGCGTGGTGGAATGTCTATTATGGCGCGAAAGGCCATTAAAAATTATATAAGATATGAAAAATTTGACTGCATAGGAAAAGTATGCATTAAAGGTCTGGATGTAAACAAAATAATGGAGATGCAGCCGCGAATCATGATTTCTTATAATGGAGATGATGAGATTACAAACTGGGTATCTGCATTATCAGATGAAGGTATCCAGATCTCACCCATATTCAGGGAAATACTCAGAGGCAGCATTATTGAAGTAGATTCATCTGACGAAGAGTGGATTCCAAGTTGTTTGGAAGCAGCTTCAGATGATTCTATTTTGAAGAAATTGCATAACCTTGGTCTCACGGGGTCACAGTTTCAGGCTAAAGATAGAGTCTCATCTCCAAAGACTATTTCACAAACTGAAACCGCAAATAATGATAATGAAGCTCCTGTTTCCTCCACTTCATTGCCAATTTCCACTAAAAGCAGCGAACCTATGACTAAAAAACCACAAACAAAACCTTCAAATCATGCTTCAGATGAAAATCAAAAGTCGCCACATACACAAAAAAAATCAAGAGCAGCTGCTTTAACAGCTGGAATGCGTATGGACTAAATTACGCAAACACAGACCGGGCATTTTAGCCCGGTCTTTTTTATTGTTCATCATATTTTATTATTTCTTAATTTAATTATTTCTTTTTATTCCATGTTTTTAGTATATATCAAATAAATAGATTTTAATTTTAATTCTTTTTTGGCTTGACTTTTCTCATATGTTTATGTGTAAAATTCGCAATATGAAAAAGGAGGGCAAAAATTTGAAGAATTTAAACATCTCTTTCATCCTGATGACAGCAGCCATGGTTGTTACAGCAATCATCCTGTTTCGTATTCTTCGCAGGATCTTAGAGCCAAAAACAACAAGTAACCTGATTAAAGAGTATTCAAGTGATTATATCCCTGAAAAGAAGAAAAAGTATCCCGAGGTAATTGCATATATCGTAATTTCAGTAATTGTCTGCGGAATAAATTATCTGATTTTCTTAAAATTTTAACAAAGGAGTACACCAAATGAGAAGATTTTCTCGAGCAACCAAGAAAAAATCAACTACCATACTCATCTGCGTTCTTGTAATTGGCATCGCATTTGGTCTTGCATTCTTTTTTTCCGTCCGTCAGATCAAAAATCGTTACGAGGCGGAAAACCTTGCGATCCAGAATCAGCTTGATTCTGTCCAGAACATGGTATATGTGGCTACTAAAGATATTCCTGCTGGTGGTGTTATTGATCAGGATAGTGTCTCTAAAACAGCAATTTCAACGAGCATTGACACTTCCCTTTACATTACTGATGACGATCTCGGAAAAATAGCAGTAGTTAACATCAGCCAAGGACAATCTGTTTTTTCAAACATGGTTGGAACAGACTATGCTGCTTACTTACGAGAATGTGAATATGCACTTATCACTCTGAATTCTAACCTTAAAAAGAATGATCTTATTGATGTTCGAATTATGTACACAAATGGAGAAAACTACACAATCTTATCCAAAAAATGTATTAAGGGCATCAATTTTGATACCAATGAGATCTACCTTTGGAATGGCGAGAAAGACATAATGCTCATGTCTGCAGCAATTGTTGATACCTACATGAATGAGGGCGCCATCATATATACAACCAAATATATAGAAGATGGCCAGAAAGCAACTACAGTGAACTACCAGCCGTCCAGTGATGTAATGGCAGCAATGGCAAATGATCCAAACCTGCTTACAGAAGCTACAAATTCTCTGAATGCAAGCATGAGAGAGTCAATTGAATCACGGCTCAATAACGGAAAGTCAGATGAAAATTCGACGAAAAAAGATGTAAAGCTTACTGGCACTATTACATCCGGAAACGGGACATCTGACCCAGAAGCCACATCGGGATCATCTGCAGACGATTCATCAATGAACAATACAGATTCTTCTGATACTTCCTCTGAGAGTTCAGGAAATACAGATTCTTCTGATACATCAGGAAATGACAGCAGTAACACTGACAATGGAGAAAACACATACTCTGACAAATCAACAGGATCATATGAAGATGAAGGTAACAAAATGAATGAAGACGGAGGAAGCCATTATGAGTATTAACATCGCCTTTTATGGATCAAAATGCTTTGATCTCCTTCATTACGTTTCCCGGGTGCTGAAAGCTTGTAATATTTCATCAATAATGATTGACTGGTCTGTTGACCAATCACTTTATAAGTCGATTCCTAACCCTGGAATTCAGGAAAATGAGGTTATTGATTATAGAGGTGTGGATGTATCTACCAACTATAGAAAAAGTATGTCTTTTGATTACGATGTTATTTTTTATTACATCGGACACAGAATATCAACCGAACTTGAACATTTTTATGCGAATTACGGATTTATTGTGACATCAGCCGAACTGCAGGAAGTAGAACAGGCAAAATCCCAGTCTATAAATTTTTCAAAATTAGGCTACTTAAAAGACGATTCGGAATGCGAAGAAGATGAGCCGGTAGAAGAGGTTTTCGAAAGAAACCACACGTATCTCTTAATCCTTGGTTTTCTCGCGGACAAGAAGAAAAAATTCATTAGCTCTGAGCTTGAATTTTCACTTCGTGACACAATAGCTGTCCCATATGATGCAGAAACGGCAGAATGTCGTATCAAATGTATGTATGATAATGTATTTCGATTTTCCGGAATTTCCCCTGAATTTCAGGAGTTGATTGACCGTTTATGTTTAACAGTTTTAAAAGACTGTGGAATCGAATTGACACCACGTGAATACCGCAAATTATACAAATTGGCAGAAAGGGGGAAATAATTCCATGAAGGTAGCATTTTGGTCTAATGTACATGGGCAGACTGGAGTAACCAGTAATGTGATTGCACTTGCACTTATGGCCGCAATTGAAAAGAAGAAAGTGGCATTGCTGCAGAGTCATTTCGTTCTCAACAACATGTCTAAACCCCTTGTTGGTACAGATGTCAATCCAGAAGAATTCAGGGACACGGGAATTGATGCGTTGATCCGGGACTATAAATCACGTGCACTGTCTGAGGATGTGATCAGGACAGATGCCATCACCGTTCCAAACTTAAACAGACGATGTGATCTGTACATAGGTACTGGTCGTCAGAATGAAGCGGATTACGAAAGAGAACTTTTAACAGTTTTTGAGGACATTTACGATTCTGTTGATAAGTTTCACAATCTTTCATTCATTGACGTAAGAAGCGGATACCGGGAAGTGTCACAATCCATACTTTCATGCGCGGATGTAGTAGTAGTGTGTCTTAACCAAAATACACATGTAATTGATCGCTATTTTGCAAAACCGGTTGATGCAACTAACGTTTACTATCTGTTTGGAAATTACGATGAGAATTCGAAATTCACACTAAAAAACCTACAGAAAAAATATTCTGCATTACGAAAACGGTCAGCAATGATTGCGCATAACGCGGAATTTATGGATGCGCAGAACGATGGACAGGCAGTACAGTTCATGTTGAAGAATTATAACTGTGCTTATGGAAGTGCAAACTACGAGTTTGTTGAGTCCCTTAAAACTTGTCTGGATAAGTTTGGGCTTTTGAGGAAGGAGGAATCCTAATGGAATTTAACACCATTATGATTGTTCTTATCATTTTGGTAATGGCTGCCTTAATATTCTTTACATTTTTCCGGAAAGCCCCATCTGTCCCGGTTTCACTCGATGAAGATATTTTTTCTTTTGATTATCTGGTAGATGCAGTGTGGAACGACATCAATAATGCGCTACGGCAACGTCCGGAAGATATGAACCTGAACAAGTATGAAACAGAAAAGCAGAAAAAGCAGAAAACCAATCTAATGCGGAATCTGGAAACATGTTCTGCAGGTGATTATGGAGCAAAAATGTTTGTCATTGATTATATCTCATCCTTATTACAAGGAAAACATGGAATTGACGCACTTACAATCAACCGTCCTATCAAATTTCATGATGAAGAACAGCTTTCTTCGGATGAGAAATATGATATTCTGCTCTGCTATTACACCCGTGAATATGGAATGCATGATGCAATGCATGAGTTTATCTGCCAAAACCACTTTGATGAACTCCGAAATGAGCAATATTATGTAGACGAACAAGATGTAAAAGAAGTTTATCACAGGCTTTTACCTAAAATGAATCTTTCTTTTACAGACAAAATGGATGTGTTGGCACACCGTATTTATCAGACACGTTCCGGTCACGGATGCGCTGACCGTACAAGGGATCTGAATGTATCTGGTGTAAGTCTTGGCGTTTCCGGAATTTCCGCAGATACTTTTTCTTTTGCCGGAGCCTCCAAAAGCCAGGCAAATAACAAAACGGCATATCGCTTTAGCTATGACAGTTTTTGGATGAATTTCGAAGGTAAGCAATTTTATATGTCGTGCACAGGATGCCATTCCCAGAAGGAACTGATTCGTGTCTGCAAAAACCTTTACAGATACCATGCCCCAAAGAATGCAAGTGCAAATGACGGAAGAGTCCTGAACGATATGAAAGATGGCAGCCGTGTTACTGTTGCCAGACCAAATTTCTGCGGTTCCTGGAGCGCAATTGTAAGAAAGCACTCCGGTGGAAAAATGCTTACCCTGGAGGAACAGCTCACAGATCCTGGCGCAGAAAATGTAATCGCACTTCTGAAATACATCATTTTGGGAGAGCAGTCTCTGGAAATCACTGGCGGGCAAAGCTGTGGTAAAACAACTGTTTTACGCCGGGCAGCCACCTTTATTCGAAAATACAAAACGATTCGAACTGAAGAAACTATTTTCGAGTTGGAACTAAATGAGGTAATGCAGGATCGTAACATTGTAACTTTCCGGGAAACAGATCTTATATCTGGTCAGGAGGCCTTGAATTTCATTAAGAAGACAGACTGTGACGTCCTTATCTTTGGAGAAACCGTAGATCCTGCTGTTGCGGCATGGAAAATCCAAGCATCCCAAACAGGTGGTCCATTCAACATGGAAACAAACCACGCAGAAACTACAGAAAAACTGCTTAAATGGTATCGAAATGCACTCCTTATGTGTGCAGGGTTTTCAAACGAATTGATCGCTATGGAACAGGTGGTAGATGCTCTTAAATTTGACGTGCATATGGCTAAAACACCATCTGGTCACTTTTACTGTGAAAGAATAACAGAAATCATCCCAGTAGAAGATGATAAAAAGCCGTACAAACTTGTCAACATTATTGTATTTAATAAGAAAGAAAACCGGTACGAAGTTACACATGAACTTTCAAAACAAATGCAGGAAAGAATACTGGCCAACCTGCATGAAGATGAAGCAAAGGATTTTCTTAGTATTTTTGAGCAGATTAAGGAGGTGGCTTAAACATGACATCTACCCGCAATTTTATAATCTCATTGGTCATGATTTTGATCTGGGCGGCTGTGTTATTATTTTTTGCCATCCGATTCTATCAAAAACAGCTCAGTAAAAAAATGAGCAACTCCATATATGTAGCTGGAAAAGGAAAGCTGAAGGTACGATTCTTGCATGCCGCTTATTCCTTTTTCAGTTCATTTCCCTTAACCCGGCGATATATCCGAAAAATAAGGGAACGATATGAAATCCTTGAACCCGGCGATATAGAAAAAACAGAGAACGAAACCATACAGACCGCGTTAACTATATGGTTCATAAGTATAATGTCCTTTGTTGTTGGAGCTCTTTTTGATTTTTCTGTATACACAATTCTTGTATCTGGATTCATGGCTTACATGATAAGTACATACCTTCTTTTCCAGAATATAAACAAGAAAAAGAAACTGGTAAATAACCAATTGATTCAGTTTATAGCGGACACTGAACATGCATATTTTGCGACAAATATGATTGAATCTGCTATCACAAACTCAATCACCTACTCACCTGAACCAATAAGATCCCACATGGAGAAGATCAGCGAAATCGTTGATTCCAGCGATTCCACCGAACAGACCGCAACCTATGTGGATAATACCACAAACCCTTTTTTGCAATTATTTCTTTCTGCATGTGAACTGGTAAATGAATATGACGACAAAATAGTACAGGGATTTTCACTTTTCGTAAGAAATTTAAACAGCATTAAGAGTTCTATATCATCCTGGTTATTAACGCAGAAGACACTGGAAGAAAAATTTCGCTTTATGGAAATCTTAGTTGCTTTGCCGCTGCTATTTATCCGTCCTATTTACTTATACATGGTAAAGAATTGGGCAGAAACAGCTCATTATTACAAAGGACCATACGGTATCATCATGTCCGCTGTAATATGTTTTTCCGTTATTCTCTTATATCTTTATACATCCAGCCTTAAGGATTTGGAGTTTAAGGAATCTGGAGAACATATTTTTCTGGATTATATTTGCCACATACCCATAATTAAAGGGCTCCTTGATGCATGGGAAGATAAGAATTATGGAAAAACGCTGAAATTAAATGGCATGCTGAGACGTTCCGGATCAAACATGAATGCCAAAATGCTGCAGATTGAAAAAATATTTTCAATGATTGGTATGTATTTTTTATCAGTTTTTTTATGTTTTGCCATAGTTTCATCGAGTAAAAATCTGGTCATTACAACAACGGATTCCTTGGAATCATCACTTACTTACATCGTTGACGATAATGACAAATTGCAACAATATATCACTTATTCGACTGATTTGGTGAAAGGATATCTTGATCAGAACATTACAGCAGATGACATCCAGAAAGTAATTAAAAGTGATGGAACCATCTCCGATGATGACGTGATCGAACTCTTGGCAAATGATGTAGTAAAAAGAATTGTAAAATATCAAAATACCTACTTTAAGTGGTGGTACTTAATTATATGTTTGGGAATAGGGGCTGTTGGTTACTATCTCCCCCTGCTACTTCTATACTCAAGGAAATCCTTGATGAAAATGACACAGGAGAACGAAGTAACACAGTTCCGGAGCATAATATGTATGCTTATGCACATTCCGGAAATGACCCCAGACGTAATATTAAACTGGATGTGCCGTTTTTCAAACATTTTCAGGGATTCACTTACCAAATGCCAGTTTCGTCTGGGTGCCGGTGATACGGATGCTCTGGAAGAACTGAAAGAAGATGAGCCATTTATTCCTTTTCAAAGGATTATCGACAGTTTAATTGATGCGGACCGGGTCGGCGTAGAAAAAGCCTTCGTGGAACTTACCGGAGACATGGAAGTGTCAAAAAAAGAAAGAGAACTTGATACTAACACCTATATCAACAAGAAATCCAGTTTAGCTTCTATGTTAGTATTTATCCCGCTACTTTTGCTACTTTTCGGATATATGATCGCACCAATGATGCTTACCGCATTTGGTTCAATGAATGGTTTAAACACAACAATATCATAAAATTTTGATTTATAGGAGGAAATAAAAAATGGGAGACGTGTTACATAAATTTATCGCAGTTGGAGTAATTGTTCTAATGACAGTAGTGCTTATTGCTGCTGTTTTAAAACTTAATAATCAGAGTCAGGAAAGTTTAAATATCGGTTCCTCGAAATTAAGCAAATTGAATTCCGACTTACAGGATTCCGATACAGGAATGTATGACGGAATCGCCATTAGTGGTTCCGAAGTTCTCAATGTAATAAAAAATTACTCTGAGGAGAAAGTTTCAATTAAAGTCGTTACTAAAAAATCTACGACTTATTATGGGTATTCCGTTGATGCCGGCAATAACCTTACTACCGGAGCTACCGGATCTCTAAAAAAAGCGGAATCTATTACAGACAACCAGTATATCAATCCTACTGGCAGCTTTAAGGGAAGCATATTAAAAGATTCCAATGATGTAGCTACATGTATTGTTTTTACGCAGGAATAAATAAAATGAGGAAATAGGACATTACTATGGGAAAAGTTATAAGTGATTACCTTGAAGCTGCTTTAGGTGCTTTTGTTCTTATTGCTTTTTTATACCTTTCCTTTCATTCTTTCCGGGTAATTGAAAACAGCATTATTTCCCAAAAGGAAATAGAAGCTGCTTCAAACCCGGTGGTTTATCAGACGAAAAAAGAAAGTGATTATTCGAATGTCGTAATCGGCAAAAACGAACTTATAAGCAATTTAATGCAGTATCTGGATTATCCAGTAAACATTGATGGGCTGGTTATCAAACCAGAAGATTATTTCTATGTAAACTTCGATTATTCCGTAATTAAAGATGGCAACTATAGGGTTACTTACCAGTATAACGATGATGGGAGTATCAAAATGGTGTTCTACACCAGTCAGTAGTTTCTGCCATATGATCATGCGGAACATGTAATTATCAAAACAAAAAACACCGTAAGCAGGAGGAACACATTGGTAGACAAGTTTTTTGCAATAATTGTTGGAACTTTTATACTGTTTAGCATATCAATGTCTGTAGTATCAGAACAGACAGACCATGTGGCCCAGGAAAATGTTGACATTGCCACAACTAAATTTGTGGACAACATCCGCGAAAGCGGCTATATGTCCAAAAGAATGTACGAAGACTTTATTAAAAAGCTTCAAATTACAGGAAATCTTTATGACATTACTATGACATGTGAGCATGTCAGCTACATTCCGGTTTACACGGATGATGGGGTTTTTAAAAATGACTATCAGGAATCATATATCAAAACCTACAAGAAAGATATTCTTAAATCAATCTATGACGATGGCGAGGATTTCAAAATGTCTGAAGGTGACTATTTCTATGTAAAAGTTTCTTCCAAAAATGTAACTTTAGCCACAAAAGTACGCAACTTCATATTCCACACAGGTTCCCCAACAGGGACAATAACATCATATTATGGGGGAAGTATAAGAAATGAGGTTTTGTAATTACGTTACATTGGCTGCAATCTTAGTTGCAGCACTATTAATCCCACTGAAGATACAGTCTAGCGAGGTGGATACCATTACAGATGTAAAACAGTCTTACTCGAATGCCATGGAAACCGCTGCAGATGATGCCATGGAAAGTGCCGTGGAATCCGATCACGGAGATGATGTGGACTTAAATAAAGACCACATCATTGACAAATTTTACCACACTCTTTTTATTAACCTTGGCTGTCCAAACGACACAATTAAACAGAATGCCGTTAAAGCATATATTCCCGTAACTGTTCTTGTTGCCAGAGACGGTTTTTATGTAAACTATTCTACAACTGTGACAACCAGCAACGGTGATAAAATCATAACAAAAAACTGGTCAAAAAAAATACCTTTTACATATACAGAAGCGAATAGTGGGAGAGTTTTCACCTTTTCTTTGGATGATAACATTAAAATTTATGATCCCCACACTAATTCTGTATCAGGTGGTGACTACCATGATTATGCCAAAATATCATCTTTTAAATTAGATGATCCAGACAATGACTGCTATCGCAGTTCCCTTTTATGTGATGGTAATTTTGATACCATTCGCAGAACAACCATAATCAATAAGATTACCGAAACAATGGAATATTACATTAACCAGCATAACAAAATTGCCCGACAGTATGGAATATCCTACAAATTTTCTCTTCCATTTATTTCAGAAGATGACTGGGCACGAACAATTAACGATATAAGTCTGTTCTCTGTTTTTCAGGGATATCCTTATGTCAGTACAAACCCTAAACTGGGATTTTTAAATATTTATGCGATCGGAGGTGCCAGAATCGTCAAACCGGATGCTTATTACATCACGGAAGAAAATGGGAAAAAGTTATATCACCTTTCCTTGTGCAAAAAAGTTATAAATGCAGCTCCAGAAGTAAAATCTCAGGTTTACGGTTCAAGGCAGGAATGTGCATTACAAGGAGCCTATCCTTGTCCGGACTGCCGTCCGTAAAGAAAGGAGAACATGAAAAAATTTTCAAACAAAACAAATGATATGTCATCCAAAAAAAATCTTGAAATAGAAGATCCACTGGATGATGAAGATATTTCAGCTAATAGTCCACCCCATAAGCCCCCTCAAAAAGAGGTAACCATATACGATCTCATGGATAGCGCCATGAAATCTGCTTTCAATGTCAATGTTGAAGAAGAAAACGAAAATGATGGATTAGAAGGCGCACAATACCGGAAGGCTCTTATAAAGGCATATCTGCATGATAATAAGAAAACAATCCTTTGCGGTGCCGGATTCTTCCTTGTAGCTGCAAACTGCATGCTTCTTTTGGGTAAGATTTTAGCAGGCATTACAGGTATTACTACTTCCTGCGTTTCCTCAAATCTTATTTATTATATGTTTGCGTCATTAGTTCCATATCTTCTATGGATGATATCTACAGATCAGGAATACTGGAATTTCCATAACCGGAAAATGCGCACCTTTACTTTTTGCTGCTTCAATGCAGTTTTGTGTTTATGCAGCATAGTATTTCGTATATCTGGCACCTTCTCAATTCCTTTTTTTGCAGGACTTACACCTACCATTGCACTAAATGAGGAAAGAATAAGAGCCTTTGCAAGACTTGTTCTTTTACTCACCCCAACAATTACTTGTACTTTGATGATGACGGCAATATGCAAAAACCTGTACAGCCCCATTATCAAAACCTCTTTGATACGTTTTAAATTTGATACACAATTCGATCTGCGTTCATCAAAGGAAAAAGAATTCGCCTACGATATGTCCATTGTAAAGGATCTGGAAACAGGTGAACAGAAAAACATTAAAGAAGGAGACCGATTTCTTCATGCTGTTGCAAACGGAACAACTGGAACCGGTAAAACATCGAGCTGTTTTACATGTGCAATTCAATCGGATATAGATCAGATTGTTTATAACCTGGAATACCAGAAGAAAAAAGTGATGGAATACCTTGAGAAAGGGCTGATTCATATGAAAGTGCCTATGAGGGATTGCGATTTTACAGTAGATAATTTTGTTCCCGATGATCCAAAAGACGAAAAGCTCTTATACAATCTCAAATTTAAGGCCCCAATTGCCGGTATTACCGCCATGGCACCTAATGCCTCTTTCTCAGATGAAATTTACGATCTTGCACGTGCAAAGGGGCTTAAAGTTAACCGTGTAGATCCTACTCTTGGGAAAGATGGAAAACTGAAAGAAGGCTTTAAAGGATTCAATCCACTCTATATGAAACCAGGATTGCCTATAATGGAACAGATTATAAAAAGAAATGAAATAGCGGTTCTGTTTGCAGATGTTGCCCAGGCAGTCTATGATGCGTCCGGACAGTCTGACGTATATTTCGCCGGACTGAATAAAAACGTTACTACATCCGTGACCATGCTTGTACTGCTTACTTTTGAATTTCTTCCTGAAAGTGAAAAAGCAGGGCGCTCACAGCCAGACCCTACTGATGTACAGAATATCCTTAACAACTTTAAAAAGGCAGAAAACCTAAAAAAAATCTTTGTTGAGCATTATGCCAAAAGAGATAAAAACGGTAATTACAACAGAATGAACCCGGATATGGGTATTTACCAGCCAATTTATGATTTCATTGATAAGGATCTGTTAGGAGATGGAGCCGATCAGTTGTTTGACCAGTGTCGTGGACTTAGAAATATTATAAATTCTTTCCTTCAAAATCCACTGATCAAAAATATCCTATGTACACAGAATTCTATCTGTCTTGACGATGCCTTGGAAAATGGAGAAATTACACTGGTGAATTATGCACTGGAACTTGGAAGTGATTCTACTGTATTTGGTTTGTTCTTCATGTTATCTATGATCAATGCGGTATATCGCCGTCCTGGCGGGGAAATTAAAAAACTTCCACACTTTTTCTATATTGATGAACTTCCAGTGCTGCTGCATCCACGAATCGAAGGCTGTTTTTCTCTGTTCCGTCAGTTTCGTGTTGCCATGTTTGTTGCTGTACAGTCTTTGGCACAGATGGAAAAATCAAACAGTACCGCTTTCTTAAAAGATGTACTGCTCGGAAACTGTGCCCATCACTTTGTGTTTGGGCGTGCTGCAGCACAGGAAATGGAGCTTTACGAATCCATTGCCGGCATGTCCCTGCAGGTAACCCATATGGAGGGCGAACGTGGAACATCCGTATTTTCGGATAATCCTAACCTTTCGTATGATAGGAGAGATACAATTGAGGAAAAATCAAATATCACCGGTACTGATGTAAGGTACCGTAATTTTCAGGAAGTCACCGTGGTTACAGTTGATAATGGAAGTGCTGTGGACGCTTTTCTGGGAAAAGTATCTTTCCTTCCAAGCTACCGGCGACTGAAAAAGAAACGATTTTCTGTAGACTGGTCCGCTTATCCAGCACTTAAAGCAGCAGGTACAGAAAATCTGCATACTTTATCTGCAGATATGGTAGAAGAAGATTCCCAAGTTTCCATTCGGTCCGAAATTGGATCAGATACATTTCATTCGGATTCTTTAAACAATGGAGATTCCAGCATGAAAAAAAAGAATCTGTTCGGAATTGTTAAAGCAGATTCCACTGATAATGCCGGATCGCATGAGAACAACCCATCATCGACCAGCGATAAGGGAAAATATGATTCATCGGAATCAAGAGGAAAAACATTTATGTTCTCTTCAGGGGGCCATGCTCCAGACAAAGAAAATGCACCTCCATCTGATATTTTTCTTGAGACGGAAAATAAGGATGTAGAAGATATTGATTCTTATAACTCAGACGATCTGACAATTGAAATCATTGATCAGATTCTTAATTCTACAGGTACTTCGCAGGAAGATGAAACACAGGAAAACACATTTACTCCAATAGAGCAGGAAAAGATCGTTTCCCTTGCAGCCAATGATGTCTCGGATACAACTGCTGCCGGCATCAATGCTCATGAAGAAAATATTTCTGTTGTTGGTGGAACATTGGCTCCCCGTCCTATTACATTGGAATCGGCACAGAAGCATACGAAAACACCTTTATTTGTTAATAATGACGCAGGTGTAACCGCTAACTCTGTAGAAAAAAATGAATCTTTGCAGGCTTCATTGGTCAATACTGAAGTTTCAGACGTTTCTTCCTCTATATCCACAGCAAAGGAAGTATCCGCAACTGATAATTATTCAAAATCTGAAATTTTTCTTTCATCAGATAAAGGGAAGAACTCTAAGGAAAAGACTGACGCAGATACTTCTGATAAAAAGAAATCCAAGAGAAGGAAACCAAAGCCTTCCAGACATACAGCAGTAGAGGGGCAATCTACTCTTTTCAATGACAATGGGGACAAAAAGGAACCTATTAAAACTAAAACTTATAATGGCTATACCAATATTTAGCCAGCTGAGGAATAAATATGTCTCAATCAAACGCAAAATCAATGTTTACAGCCCTTCCGGGAGCTGCACGAATAGAAGTGGACGATATAGAAATTGAGGATAATGAAGAGAACCTTAAAGTTTCACCCTACCTTTACCATGATGGAATGTACTTTAAGTGTAAAGGACGTAAGGATGTCCCTTTCGTCCTTTTAAACTCCATTTTAAAAGAAAATCTCCCCTCATTGTATTTTGATCTGCTTTGCATCTTAAGTGATTATACTTATCTGAATTCTTTTCTGCTGAGGAAAAGACTTGCTTATTTGAAAAATCATGAAAAGATGTCTACAACCGGAATGAGACGTACATTAAATGCCATGCGCCAAAAAGGACTTATTTTGGAATATGAACTATTTCACAAAGGCGAGGATCAGTCGATAAAAGGAAGCCCTTTTATATATGCTGTTTCCCCTCTTGGTTACAAATATCTCAAAAAAAGTCGTCCTTACAAATTTATTAAAAATGAAGAACAAAGCATTCCTTTTGAATGCGAACGGGTGTTGCGCATTCTGTCGGAAAACCAATTTTCTATACTTTTTGAAGAACAGTACGAGCCTTGTGGGCGTGTTACATACTGTGATTTCTCTGATTTTGTCTATAAAAATTCAGGAATAAGGATGCTTTACGGAATAAAACTACCATCTAACGATGTGATTGCATTGTTTGCACTTTCAATACGTCAAGATCCGCAATGGAGCAGCAGATACCTTATGTTGCTCAGGAATCTTCGTACCTTTATGGAAAAGCACCAGATTAAAAATGCAAGTATTATGGTAATCGTGGAAAGCGAATGGTTTTCCATGGCATGTGAACGTGTCAGATGTTGTGAGAATGATCTTAAAAATCTTGATGTTTTTTACGCGACAGACGTATCATTTGTCACGGAAAATGATGTTTTTAACCGGCTGATTGATGTGCTCCCAGCTAATGACTATAGTAAAAGATCAATTTTTAGGCTTAATATCCGAAACAGTGAACAATAAGATTATCCGGATTTTACTATTACAAATGAGGTATAAGATTATGAAATCTGTTAAATTAGAAAACATACACCGCGGGGATATTGTAATATATCGTCGAAAAAAAGCTATCGTCCAATATTGTTTCTGCCTGGATTTCAGACAGAGATACTATCATACGAATCGCCCTATCTGGCGTGTACGGTTTGCAAACGGGAAAGGGATGAATCTTTGTCCGAGGAACGAAGCAGAATTTTCCATGACAGAGGAGACAGCTGTCCCAGGGCATATAGCTGTATCGCAGGAAAAAAATAATGAATGGATGAAAAAACTGGAAAACGGAGAAATGATATCTGTGATATGATCGGATATTTCCGTATAAAACATTTAACCGGAAAGAAGTGTAAACCACCTTCTTTTCAGAACTGTTTCTTTATCCCTCATACATGCATGCAGGTAACAACTACCAGGCACATTCCAGACAAGAAATCTGGTTGTGCCTTTTTGTAGTTCCCTTTTTTATATAAAAATCTGCATTTATATAATTTATTAAATCGTGCCTTGATTTTTTTAATTCAATAAGGTAAGATATAAATGTATTTATTTATATTTTTTTAAATGCTTCGTTCCGGAGCTGTCGTGCATTTATATGTCATAGAGACATATGGATGCATTTTTTTTGTTCTTTTTTACAGGACAAAACAAAAGCTCCCCCATGTGGAGAGCATTCCCATGCTGATTGCGGTATGGATGTTTTTTTATCAGCGGAAAGCTGAAGAAAGGAGTTTTATATGGGAAAAGGATGTACAGAGGTATCAAGTTCCCGCCCTTGTCCAATCTGTGGTAAACCAGATTATTGCTGCTTTTACCAAAATGGCAAGGGATATACGGAAATAATTTGTAAACGTACTAAATCACAACAAGACGTTTACGGACAGGATGGCAGAATTTATCATTTTCTTCGCCGTACACAAAAGGAGCAGAATTCAGTCTTTCAGGAGAAAGAACTGTATGAAGCAATCCGGGCAAAAGAGAAGGATGATTGGATGCGGGCCAACAAAAAAGGACCATACAATCCTAACCATCGCGGGAAATGGCAGGATAAAAGTAAAACATCTTCTCCTGTGGCGGCAAATATTGCCGTTCCCGAACCAATCCACTACGAAATAGTGGAATCAATTAAGCCAATATCCCATAAGGATCGGGATGTTGTTTATAAGGCTATGCTTTCCTGCCTTACACTGGAAGATTACCACAGGGAATATCTTCATCAGGAAGGCTGGTCAGACGATCTGATCGAAAAACATAAAATCAGATCTTTCCCAATGCGGGATGTGATCCGGGCAAAATACAGCAATTTCTTCTGCCGAAATCCTTACAGAAAAAAGCTTGCCAGGGAAACAATGGCAAAACTCGGCTCCGATAGCCTGCTTGGCCTTCCAGGAGCTTTTAAGGATAAGAGCGGAAACTGGACATTTGCCGGTCCGAGCGGAATCTGCTTTCCAATTTACGATGCAGACGGATACCTCTATGGAATCCGTATCAGAATGGATTTCACCGATTGCGGAATCCAGTTGGAAAAGGACCGTTATGGACAGAGATTTTATGAACATGGGAAAAAGAAGTATTACCTGCAGCCATTTAAGGGCTGGTATGTCTTTGACAAAGGAGAAAAGATTTTTCTTTCAAAAAAAGACCAGGGATACTTCACCGAGCACAACGGTCAAGAAAAGTTCATAAGAACTAGCGGTAAATACCGCCCTTTAACATCCTTTTTTGAAGATCAAAAGGAAAAAGAGCAAAACCACCGTATTGTCAATTCTTATGACAGTGGCTGTGCACTCGAGTCTGGTACAAGTTTGTATGCAGACGAAAACGATTCCTATCTTATCTGTTACCTGACGGAAGGGGAGAAAAAAGGAATATTTGCCAACCACACGATGGACGCACCTTTGGTAACATTTCCAGGCGTTGACAGTTGGGGAGATTTATTTACCGGTGATCAAAATCACCGCTTAATCGACATTTTAAAGCAAAAAGGGACAAAGATGTTCATTATTGCCTATGATGCAGATAAAGCGGTAAATGAGAGCGTATTAAACGCTCAGAACAAGGTTCTGGACGCCATACGAAAAGAAGGATTCTATGTTGGAGTAGCCAACTGGGATGAATCCTGTGGAAAAGGACTGGATGATCTTCTTGCAAAAGGATTCCAGCCATCCTATGACATTTTATAGTTCATTTTATAGGGGAAATTTCCCCAGAAAGGAGTTCTACTATGAACAAAGTAATTCTTATGGGCCGATTAACAAGAGATGCAGAGGTCCGGTACTCTCAGGGAGAGAGTACCAATGCAATTGCAAGATTTTCGCTGGCAGTTGACCGCCGATTCCGTCGGAACGGTGATGAACAGACAGCAGATTTCATAAGCTGTATTGCATTTGGCAAGACGGCAGAGTTTTTTGAGAGATTTGGCCGCAAAGGAACTAAGTTTGTTCTTGAAGGGCGTATTCAGACGGGCAGTTATACAAATAAAGATGGGCAGCGCATTTACACTACAGATGTTGTGGTAGAGAATGCAGAGTTTGCAGAAAGCAAAAATGCCGCCTCTGGCAATAATAATTCCAATGGAGGATCTGCAGTGCCTTCCCCAAGTGGAACTGCAGGAGATGGATTTATGAGTATTCCAGAAGGAGATGAAGAATTGCCATTCCATTAGATTTACAAACCAGGTTTATTTGAGAGATCGCTTGTTCTTCTCTCAGAAGGGAGGTTTTATGAGCCTTCATAAATATATCGTTTTCTATCAAGAAATTGATGATGAAGGAGATGCAAGGGAAGACTGTCTGGAGGTATATGCATATAGCAGGCAACAAGCCTTTTATCTTGCAACCGAATATATCAAAGAAGACAGTATAACTGGCATCGAATGTGCAGTACATAAAGTCTGTTATTAAGAGAAACGTCCGAAAGGGCGTTTCTTTTTGTTGTAAATTTAAAATAATTGCATATAATAAAAAGAAAGCAGAAAGAGACAACAACGTAGTAGTTTATATTATATCTATTTTATTTGATATATTATTTCTTATATTATTTTTTATTATATTCATATATTATAAAATTTATTGTGTATATATACTTACAGATAATAGCCATTTGACGTCTGAGCGTAAGCGAAGTCGGCAAATAAGGATATTATCTGTTATGTTATTTTATTGGTACGGTATAAATATATTATTAATGTATATAGGAAGAAACTCGTGCAGTTGTGCGGAAAAATTTGTAAACTATGCGCAGGATTTGATGTACTGTGCGCGGAATTTGATGAACTGTGCGGAAAAGTATGCGAACTATGCGCAAAAATTTAATTTGGAGAAATGAATTATGCGCAAAAGTGTGCGAACTGTGCGGAAAAGTTATGCGAACTATGCGCAAAAGTTTGACGAATTATGCGCAGAAGTTTATAAATTATGCGGAAAAGTATGTGAACTATGCGCAAAAATTTAATTTTTGAAGAACGGTATACTTCAAGAAATGGGAAAACCAGGGCTTTCTCGAAGTCGGCAAATAAATTTAGCAAACAGAAATAATTGAAAAATTTGCCGTCTTTACCAAGACGGCAATTGGATAAGAAGATTAAATTTGCCGTCTTTCTTGTAAATATTATTTCAAACCCAGTGATATCAAGGGCTTCAGAAGATTAGATGCTAAATATGATTGACCAATAATAAATATGAAATATAGGGTCATTATTTAATAATTAAAGAAAAAATGGCTTATTTTAGGGGTTTTATGGAAGACGGCAAATTTTCAATTATGCGCACAATTTTGAATTGAAAAGACGGCAAATTTATAAGACGGCAAGTTTTTAGAAAGAAAGCATGATAGGACGGCAAGTTTTCATAAAAAAACTTGCCGTCCTTGTTTGCAAAATATAGCTTAACCGCTGATTTTATCAGGGTTTGTCAGGAATTTTACATTTAATTCACGGTAAAAAAAGTCGGCAAGAAGTAACTTAGGAAAAAATTTGCCGTCCTGTGAATATAGAATATGTGTTCGAAATATGCTTCGAATGTCGGCAAATTTTCTTTGAAATATGCGCTGATAGATGGCAACTTTAATTATATATTCTGAAATAGATATAAATTTCAAGCGAAATATGACGAGTATGTCGGAAAATTTATTAAAAAAGTGCGCTATGTGTCGGCAACTTTTATTATATATTCTAAAAATTAAGTATAAACGCCTGATTTATGCGCTGTTCATCGGATAATTGACTTGAATTATGCGCTAAAAGTCGGAAACCCCGTTGACTTTTGGGAAAGAAATAGAATATAATCATTTCAGAAAGGGGTGTCATTATGCCGGATCGGAAGAAAAAACAACAGAATACAGATTTAGTTGCTGTAAATGGCACCACCTCTGCCGGATCAACGCAGGAAGAGATCAACTTTGCAAAGGCAAGAAAACAGGTTGTTGCAAAAAGAGTAGATCTGATTCAACTTGGCAGGAATAATCTTACGCTTGTAGAACAAAAGGCTGTTAATTATATGATTTCTAAAATAAAGCCAACGGATGATCCAATGCAAAGATATGATTTTAGCGTAAGAGAATTTTGCCGGATGATAGGCTGGACTACTCGTTATTCTACACCGGAAATGCTTAAGATGTTACAGGAATTGTCTCAAAAGACTCAGTGGATTAAAGATGTAGAGTATAGTGAATATAATGTTATCCATGTGGGGAATGATGGAAATGAGTATAGTGTTAAAAAAAATACCCCAAATGTAAAATATACAAGCCGCCACTGGTTCGATATTGTAGAATTACATGAGACTGCCGGCTATATAACCATCACATTTTCGAGATCAATAACACCATACCTGTTTAATTTAAAAAAGCAGCAGAAAGATGGAAAAGTTTACATAGCATCTTGGAGCGTTGATGCAACCGCGATCATGAAATCCCAGTATTCAGGGAAACTTTTTGAATATCTTAAGACATATCAATGCAATAATTTGGAATGGGTGTTCGAAAATGGAACAGGAACGGAAAGAGATCTGCAGGTAATGCTTGCTCCAATGGACGCAAATGGGAATACAGTTGTTCCGAAAGGATGGGCAAACTGGGGAATCTTCGAAAGAAATGTTTTGAAACCGGCAAAAGAGGAAATAAATAAGTACACGGACATTACGATAGATTATACGCCTTTAAAGGTAGACTATGCCGGGAAAAAGTATCGCCGATATGTTATGATAAAATTTACACTGATAGAGAAGAATGAAGATGAAAAGAGACGAAAAAATGCCCTTCTTGATCAGGAATATAATAATTATACACAGTATGAGCAGCTTTCCCTGGAAGATCTGCAATATGAGAATGCTTCTGAAGACGAAAAGAGAGAGGCGAAACGGAAAGAGTATGAAAAACGTGAGAAAGAAATAGATAAATCAGATTTTCCTCTTCTAAAAGATATGCTTTTTGATTTTACAGAAGAACAGTTGCGGATGTTGGACCATGCCGCACGCAATCACATGACAGAGGATTTTTCTGCATCTGATGCTGAATTGTGGGTATGTGATTTTATAAGTTACTACAATGACTATATTGAAGCAACAAAAAGTGAAACAAGACGCTCAAAGTTTGCCAGACTGCTTGCATATGTGAGAAATGACTATCAGGCATATGCTGTGCAACTTGGATCAAATTATATCGGAATTAATGAGAGCATAAAGCAAGACATTCCGGAAAATATAGTGTATGATATAGATGTAGATGATCAGGTGGATAGTTCTGATAAAATAATGGAAGAAAATGTAAATTATGAAACAAATGATGAAAGCAATAGTTCCACGGCTAATACATCAACATCGCTTGAGGATGAACTACTTGACATGGTAAGAAAGGCAGGACTTTAATATATGGCTCGATTTAGACAGTATAAAAATGGGATTTTTGGACATAGATATAAAGGGCTTTATATAACAAGAAATAATAGCAACCGCTGGAAAAATGGAAAATTATATTCCATTATTGATGAAAATGGGAATCCGGCATGTGATCCAGGTACCGGAGAAACATTTGAGGAAAGTCCGGATTTTGAAGATTGCGAATGGTTTATTGACAAATTAAAGGCATCTGAAGAGGAGATGGCTCTTTACAGAAAACTTTATGACTGTAGTATTCCGGAATTGTATCGTATCAAGGCAAAATATTCAAGGAAAACAGAGGAAGGAACTATCACAAAAGAAGAAAAGGCTCTTTATACGTTGGTTGAAAAGGTAATGAAACGCAAAGATAAAGATATGGCTTTCTGAAGACGAAGAAGTGATAAATGGAAGTGGCATGTATGAAATGATCAACAATAAAATTAAACCTAAAATTAATAAATTGATTGTGAAGTATTAGAACATGTGATATGATGTAATTGTATTATTTTATATTATATGTTTTAGATCTGGCATCAGTCAGATCGTATTTCAGGATTTGAGCAATTAAAATGCTCCTGCATTATGGCAGGGGCTTTTTTTATTGACAAAATCCTATGTTTTTTACGAATCAGTTGTGATTCGGGAAGGGAGTTTTATATGATCTTTACGTTAAAAGATCTTACTGCTGATGCTTATACAGAGGTAACAGTAGTACAGAAAGAAGATGGAACCATTGTAAGCAATGAAGAAAGAATGCTGAATAATCAGCATGAGTATTTAATCTGTGATGATGATTCTCGGTGGAATTTTCCGTGGGGATATTCCTGTATATGGGATGTAATAAGAACCATTAATCATGCAGAGTTTCCATATCCGATGGAATCAGATGAAATGGTAGCAATAATAAATGCTGCTGATTCTTCAAGTTTTTCTGATGTAGTTGGGAAGATCTCAGAAGGAGAATTTTCACTAATTACACCAGAAGAAATGAAAAATCCGGAAAACAGAGATATGTGTGAACAGAATCTGGCATTATATCTTGTTAGAAATGGAATGTATCAGCTGCCATTTGAATATTCAGATGAACTGGAAGAATATTTAAGATGGGAAATGATATCGGAAGAAATACAGATCAACGGTAACTGGGAATTGGTTAAAGTGAATAACCGATGGTTTGCCGTATCCATTGAAGTTTAAGGAGGAAAAAAGCATGGTTAGATATTTAGATCCTTTTTATGGGACAGACATCACAGAGTCGGTATTTTACAAACTGGCATCTCTTCATCGAACAGAAATCATTAAAGATTTTGAGGATGGAAGCGTTTTCCGTATTACCTATTCGTATGTAACAAGGAGAGGGAAGACGAGGGTACATGAAAAGTTTATTTTTTCTTCGTGCCAGTGGTGGCATGGAGAGGATGGGCAGAAAAATGCAAGAGAAATCTTTCTTCAGTGGATTTCCTCATTTAACAAAGGAAACCCATTCCGCAGGATATTTAAGGTGAAAGTATTGCGGTGTGATGCTTATGCCTATGCACAAGAAGTTGTAGACGGAAAGGAGGAGGCGGCATGACGCAGGATTACATTGATGAGATGGCTGAAATTTTCCTTGATCGTTATTTTGACTTGGGAGATGACGAGCAGACTTTAAAGGAAAATATCCGTGTTGCCGGACAACTCCTTTTGAGTTCAGAAAAAGAAGTAAAGGAAATTGCCGGGTTTGTTGAAAATGGAGAGGTTTTCGATGAATCTGCTGCAATTCTTTCGGTGCAAAATTTTTGCTTTGCACAGAGGTTTTTAAAGATTTTCCAGGATAAGCTGAATAATCTGGAAAAATTAAGGGCAGCGTCAATGGGTTAGAATGTTTGAAGCTGTCAGAAAAGGGAAAGTATGTGAATTGCATACTTTCCTTTTTTGCTTGACTTTTTACATGGGTTTGTGCCTAAAATATGCGCAAAATAAATGAGCAGGAGGAAAATGGCACATGAGTACCGCAATCATTGAGGATATGAAAGGGACAGATCATAAGGTTTCAAAACCTGCAGGTGATGGAAATGGTACATATTCTGGGAAAGGTAAAAAAGTAGAAAAAGCAGGAATGGCAGGAAAAAAGGCGGTTACTCCACCAAAAAGCACTGTATCTGCAAAAGCCGGAGGAGAAAAGGAGCTTGTAAAGAAAGCTGCAAGTGCAAAGGGAAAAAAGATTCCGGCAACTGCGGGAAAAGGGGGAAAAGAAGCGTCTCTTTCTAAAACAGTGGAAAAAAAGCAGGATAAATCAGAAAGTAAATCCATATCGAAGCAACCGGCTGCAAAGAAAAAACCAAAGAATGCGAAGAAACAGGAAATTAAAACAGCGGATCGTGTTATTCCTGAAACTGCTCTTGGAGATCTTTCATCAATGAACAAGACTCAGCTTACGCAGATTTGCAGGGAAATGGATATATCCCGTTATGAGAATGGAAATCTGATCACAAAGGATGTCATGATTTCAAGGATCAAGGCAGAGGTTCATAAAATCAAAAGTGCGCAGACCAGAAGAGCAAAAAAAGAAGAAAAGCTTAAAGAGGAAAATAAAAAAATTATTGTATCAGGTGAGGGATTGGGAGATTCAGAATTGCCCGTAAAGACACAGGTAAAAGAAGTTTCCCAGACAGAGCCGGAAAATAAGGAATTGGGAAGTGAAGTAGATACAAGCTTATCAGATCTTTTGAGCCGTGGTGAAATTGCAAAGATGATGGAAGAAGTCGAGGAAGAGTCAAACAGGGAAGAAAAGGCTTTAGAGAAAAAAGAAAATTTCCATGAGATTGAGGATGTCAGGGAAAAAAAGGAAGTTAATAAGGAAAAACCGAAGAAAGAAGGATTTTTTGCGAGACTGAGAAGAGAACGGGCTAAAAAAAAGAAGCAGGTTTCTGAGAGAGAAGGAGAGGTTGTGGCTGTTTCAACCGGGAACAAACTGGAAGTGGAAGATCTTGGTGAAATGGCAGATGAGCCTGTTAATTTAAGCTCGACTCCAGCCAGCACAGAAAACTATGTACCTAAAGGTCGGGAGATAATTGATAAAAGATGTACGGATGAAAACTCTGTGGTAAATGATGAGCATACGCAGGCAAAGATGACTCAGACTGATGTAAATCGAATTTCAGGTGAAACAGCAAGTGGAGAAGGAATAGAAGATACCTTAAAACGTGTGCTTGCAATTGCTGATATTGAAGTAGATGGAGCAAAAGAATTTCATCCGGGGGAAATAGGAACAAACAGTATTGTTGTCGGGGGATATACGGAAGAAATGGTGTTTGATCTTGCATACCGGATGCTCCGTAAAAGAAATAAAGATACAAAAGTGATAGAAAGAGAGGAATTCCGGGAAAAATACTGGCTTGATGCAACCTATATCCATAATTTGATAGGGGAAAAATCATATACGATTTATGAAAATGTAATGAGAGGAAAAATGGTTAATATACCTAAGAAAAAAAGATTACCATATATTCCGGCTGATAATCCGGATGCCTCAGATGAACAGTATGAGATCAAAGAAGCAGGTCGAAAGGAATAAGAATGGGATTGCTCTATGAAAAAAGAGGTTAAGAATCTTGTAAAAAAGAAAAATTTTGGGATCACTCTGGTTAATAATTCCATAGGTATTCAAATTATGATATGTGTTACAGTAACACTTCTGCTTATTGTAGGAAACTATATTCTGAGCAGATTTGAATATGAATACCTGGGATGGTCCGCAGGTACTTTGGGGAGACTTGTAAGAATAAGTATACTGATGTTAGGAAACCTGATTGCTGAGCTATTTGTTATTTTGTTTTTTTCAAGCATTCCGGATTGGATTCATAAGTTGATCGCAATTCGTAAATATTGTTATCTTCCAATGACTGAGTATGAAGCAAGAGAGAACCATTTCGAGAATGCGGGCGAATATTTTCAATATGTACAAAACTCTATATGTACGGATACAATGGGTAATATTATCAGCTAAGGATTTTTATCAGATGATAATGGTCTGTTTAAAGCTCTTTCCGGATAAAGGGACTCTGTTTGAATTACAAAGCGATGATTGTAGAGCGTGTCCCCTTTCTTTTTATGAGTTTATTGAAAATTATACTAAGGAGAAGGTTACTTTAAATGAATGTGTGAAGATTAGTGAGGAGGGAGAGGTGCAGCTAAGTTACGCGTATGTGGAATGCGACAATGGTGGCATACAGAAAATGAGAAGTTTGAGCGTGAATGAAAAACGAGTAATTGAAATGCCAGAAACATGTAACATGTAGGGTCAGCTGTATGCATGAAGCGTAAGAAAATATCGGAAAAAGTATTAAAAGTTAAATAAAGATTAAACAAAATATTGAGAACGCAAATTGATTGTGATATGATGTAATTGTATTATTTTATATAGATTTACATCTGGCAGCAGTCAGGTGGTTTTCAGGATTTGAGTGATTCAAATGCTCCTGCATTATTGCAGGAGCATTTTTATTGCCATAAATCCTATGTTTTTATACGGCATAGACATAGATGTCTGTCGGGAATGGAGGTTTATATGTTAAAAAACAAACAAAAGAATGGCTTAGATCTTAATATGAATTTCTATGAGCTGTTCGAGATCTTTAACGGTGGTAGTGTACCTTCAGAAAATCCGGATCCGGCCAGTATGGAGGATTACCTTCATAAAGGAGAAAGGATACTTTCCCTTTTAAGGGAAAGAAAAAGAAAAGAGTTCCATGCAGTTCCTTTTCTGGATGCGCTGGTACCGAAAACTTATTTTTCAAAAAGCACGTATGACAGACAGGCTTATGTTCTGCAGTGCATGAGAAATAAGGTGCTTCGTCCGATCACAGACAAGATTGTGGATGGGCAGACGGATCTTGGAGAAATCTTGAGACAGCTTCCGGGAATGGAGAACTGTATGCAGCCGGCAAAGCCTGAAAAAAATGCAACTCTAATAATGAAAGAGCTTTGTAAGGATGATTATAAGGGCTGCATTGCGGTGGAAGTGAAAGGATTTGAAAAGATCTATGCGCCTACCGGTGGGACAAAGTTGCCTGCAAAAACGCATGGTGCAGGATTCTGGATGCTAAAAAAAGATCGCAATCATCGTTATGCAATGGCTGATATGTCAGCGGTGTTTTCATCAATGGCACTATTTTGTCAGTTGCGGAGAGAAATCCGTATGCGGTGGGAAAATCTGTCACCACAGGAACTTGAAGATGATATTTTACATAAAACTCTTGAAGATGCTTTGTGTGATGCTATTGCAGCACATGAGGTATATACGGGAAAGGGTGGAAAGTCAATTGTTCTGTTTGAGAATGAGGATTTTCCCTATGTAAGGAAGTATTTTCAGGATCTTGATTATGAAGTTGCAAAATATGAAAATGTCCCAAAACAGGAGAAAGAGATCCTTTTCCCATTTGAAAAAAGAGAAGCTATGAAAAATTCTTCCTATTTTGGTGCGATTCTGTTTCTTGCGGATGAATTACCGGTATCAGACATGGAATTAAAATTCCGGCATTTAAGAACCGGGAAAAGAAGCTACCAGCAGTTTTTGGATGCTGGAATTTCCACGGAACTCATGGTGATGCTTATTGATAAGATGATCTATGAGTATGAGGAAGATAAGCAGGAGGAGAAGATCCGGAAGGCAAATAGGGAAAGCTATGCCGCGTCTTTTGAGACCAAGCACAACATTCCGCAGAAAATCCTCAGAGCAATGGAAGCATCAGAATTTAATAACTATTTTGGTTATGTGGAATTTGATGAGGAAGTTGATCTTTCGCTCATGAAGAGCGTTTATGAGGAATTTCATGCGTTGGCCAAATTTATGGGATTAAATATGCATGAAGAGGTAAGCCTGAGATTTCGAAAGCTTGGAAATCATAAGGCTACTGGGTTGTATTACCCATACCTAAAATGTTTATGTGTGGATGTGCGCCATCCTGCTTCATTTGCACATGAGTGCATGCACATGCTTGATTATGAGCATGGCCATGTATCCAGAGGTGCAGCATTTTATCCGGTGCTTGCATTGTACCGCGAAGAGGTAAAAAGATCTGTAGAAAACTTAGGATATTCTCTTAAGGGAAAATACGATCTGGATTATTATTTGGAATCTTCTGAGGCATTTGCAAGATGTGGAGAGATTTACTTAACACGTATTTGCGGAATCAGGAATTCTGTTGTTGAGCCAGATCCGAAAAATGACTTCGCATATCCGGACAACATTGCTATCAATGACAGGATAAGACGTTATTTTAACAGCTTTTTTAATAAGTGATTTTTACAGGAGAAGAAATTGTTTCTTCTTCCGGAAAGGAGATTTATGAAACTTGCAGAGTTTTTTGAAAAAAACAAATGGAACGTGGAATGTGATGTGAAAGATGACCATCAGTTTGTTATTGTACTTGTCACATTCATAAATGAGAGGAAAATGGAGGATCAGGTAAGCTTTGATATTCCATCTCCGTTTTTGCAGAAGGAAGAAAGTTTTAAAGAACTTTCAGAATGTTTCAGAGATTTTTTAGGAGATCTGGATGAGCGAGAGGTTACTGAGATAGCCATAGTTGCCTCGGCGGAAACCATGGAAAAACTTGAAGAGACAAATATGTAGGTTTATGACGGAAAACCGTCAGAAGGGAGCAGTATATGAAAACATTAAAAGGATACGCGTATGATGCGCGTACTGTTGAGGCATTGCAGGCAGTTGACGAGCCGGGTGTATATCAGTTTTTTGGTATGCGGGGCATCGGAAAACGGACTGCTGCAGAAATTGTGGCAGAAAAAATGCTTGGAAGCAGATTATCAGCGAATCCGGATTATCTTATGATATCGCCAAAAGAAAAAAATAAGGTGATTGGAATAGATGATATTGAGGACCTGTTTGTGTTTACCGGGCAGATGGCTGCGAATGCAAGCTATAAAGTATGCGTTATTGATGATGCTGATTTGCTTACAGAATCTGCACAAAATGCACTTTTAAAGCTTTTGGAAGAGCAGGCAGGGCAGGTGGTTATCATACTTGTGGCGCATCGTCATCTTATTGATACGGTGGAGAGCCGGGCGAAACTTATCCCATTTTATTCTCTGCAAAGGGAAGAAATGAAGGAAGTCATAGATGATCTTGATCCTCTTGTGGCAGAGTTGTCCGGTGGGAGAATCGGATTTTATAAATCAATGGTTGCATCCAATGGGTATGTCCAGACGGTCAAAAATGCTTTGAAATTTATTGAAAATGGAAATAAGGCGGATCTTTTTGATTGTCTTCATGTGATCAGGGAAAAGGATAAAGCATCCTTTTATGAAACCTATGATCTACCACTTATCCGGGCTTTTGTTGCCTTTCTCCGGCAGGTTTTTTATAAAATCCTGCTTGGAGCTTCTGGCATTGAGTTCGGGTTTACACCAGGTATTGATGTTTCAAAAGCATCAGAGCACTACAGTATCCTGTCAATTCAGGCTGCAGTGTCCGTACTCTCAAATGCGGAGAGAATGATTTCAGATGGTCGATTTAATAAAAACGACTGGTTTGATATGCTCCGGTTTATAGCAGAGTAGGGAGTCAGATAAGGTTTATGGTGGAAATTTATTCCGCCAGGAAGGGAGATTTATATGTTTAATTTTAATTGTGTAAGAATTATTACAGAAGCTGAGAGAATTCAGCTTTGTGAAAGGATTGCAGAAAAAATTTCAGCAGATTATGGTTGTGAGAAAGCACCTGTCTTGGAATGGCTGGTTACATCCGGCTATGGACGTGGGAAAAATGTTATTTCTGCCTGTAATTGTGTAGATTATAAAAAAATTTACACAAATGCCGGCATTCATCGGACTGCACAGACAGATGGCATCTTACAGGCCGGAATGATCAGGGAGGTATAGGGTTATGGCTAAGAATATCAATATTTGTAATGCAGAACGCCCTATGAACTTTGATCAGATGGTAGGGCAGAAGACGGTTGTGGAAAACCTGCGTCAGCAGGCTATCCGTAAGGAGTTTTTTCAGTGTTACATTCTGGAAGGACAATTTGGATCCGGAAAAACAACAATGGCGCGCATTATTTCGCGTGCTATCAATTGCGAGCATCCGGACGAACACGGTAATCCATGTGGATGCTGTGAATCTTGTAAGGCGGTTTCTTCCGGTTCTTCAGATATTGTAGAACTGGACGCTGCCAGTAATACAGGAGTTGACAGTATCCGGGCGATCAAGGAATCCGTTGATTTTCTGCCATCACAGCTGAAAAAGAAAGTTTATATTATAGATGAAGTTCAGAAACTTTCAAGCAGTGCATTTGATGCACTCCTTAAGGTGCTGGAGGAGCCGCCGGAACATGTGGTATTTATCATGTGCACCACAGAATCAAAAAAAATACCGGTAACTGTAAGAAGCAGAGCTGCCTGTTATCAGTTTGGACAGATTTCAGAAGCAGAAATTGCGGGAAGACTTATAGAGATAGCTGTGAAATACGGATTTTCATATGAAGAAAATGGTATTTCCCTTATTGCAAAAAATTCCTGCGGAAGTATGCGGAATGCGATTAAGCTGCTGGAACAGTCTGGCACCACCGGATATGGAGTTACAGAAGAAAATGTGACAAAAATGCTTGGACTTACATCGCCGGATGCTTTGTTTGCTGTCATGGAAACCATTGTAGGCAATGATATTCCTGAAATGGTCAAAAGAATCAGAAAACTTTTAGATGAAGGAGCAAATCCTGCGTCTATGGTGGGAGATATGTTGTCAGTGCTTGCAGATGGTATTGTCTGTAGTACGTCAGAGAAATTCGACCGTGGAACAGAACATTATAGAAGTTTACTTAAAGCTTTGTGTATGATCACAGATTTAACAACTCTTGGTGTTCTTGCAAAGGGACTGAAAGAAGTGTATTCAGATTTGCAGTATACCCCGGATGAGGCAACTCTCATTTGTGGATTGATTGCAATGATGAGTAAACCGGAGAATAAAGAACGGTATCTGGAACAGAAGATTACTAACTTAGAGCGAAGAGTTGAGGAGCTGCTTTCAGGCTGCGCCGAAAGTGGGAAATTGTCAGGAATGAGCTGTGGAAAAGAAGTGAAAGAGACAATGGACGTTTCGGGTGTGTCAAAGGATGTTCCTGGAAATGTTTGTGAGGAAAACTCTGAAAATAAAAATGCTGCAACTATTCCAGAAGCACTTGAGGGAGAACCAGAGGAAAGCAGGTTGGAAACAAAAAATAAATCATCTTCTGATGCAGGAGATGCAGTAAAGGATTCTGAGTCGAAATCTGAAAAAACAGATGAAAATCAGGAGCAAAAATCTGCATCTGATGATTTGGATGTATTCGATCTGTTGGGGCTTTTTTCGGTTGAAGAGGAATCTGCAGAGGAAATCAATGCGG
This sequence comes from uncultured Lachnospiraceae bacterium, assembly GCA_945864145.1. GTDB lineage: Bacteria > Bacillota > Clostridia > Lachnospirales > Lachnospiraceae > COE1. Next base: position 40,555 of record CAMBAN010000001.1, read on the forward strand.
AAAATGTAGTTTCAGAAAGAAATGAACGTTCTGAAAATCTGAATTCGGACAAAGAACAGACTACGGAGGAAGCTGACGTACCAGAAAAAGAATATCTCGAAAAAACCCCGGAGGTTCCTGTTTCAGCGTTTACAGAAAACGATTTTATTGAAACCGAAGAAGAAGCCTGGCAGGAAAGACAGCGAGAGGAAGAACTGGCAAATATGTATTTTAGCCAGATGCAGGAATCACAGGGAGCAAACGGCCCGAAAGAGGATGATAAGAGTGAATCTGAAAATGAGGAATTCAAAATGGATGTTCCGCAATTTCAGGAATCTCGTTCGATTAGGGTAGAGGATAATGATCTTCCGGATGTGCTGCCTCCAAATGATGAAGGGAAGGAAGAAAATTTTCTTCCAGAACTGTATCGGCAGTTTCCCCTCATGGAGTCCGTGCTTGAACTTGGGTTTCGCAAGGAAACAAATGGCTGGTGGGTCACCGATCAGGAAGATCTATACAGAATTGCAGCCGGATACAGAAATGCAATCGGGTTTCCATTTGGGATTCGTATTGAAAGAAAAGCTGCAATGGCTTAAACAGAAGATTTTTAAGGGGAAGAAGTAATTCTTCCCCGGAAAGGAGATTTTATGAATATAAGAACCTATGAATATATTTCGCACTATTCAGGAAATATTTTTCAGCTGGCAGACAAAAAAGGGAGGATTATCTGTATGGAAGGAAAGAAAAAGGATATGGCATATATTGATCTGTTGTATGTCGTTTTTGGTGAAAGGATATGCCGTGACATATATTTTTCCAACATAGCGGGATTTTCAGTTACATGGGATGGAAACCCGCTTTTAACCTTGGACCTTGAAATTCCACGCGAATATAACACCCAAATGGAGGATTTCTGGTGGGAAGCGGAAGATAAAACCGAACATGAGAAAAAAAATCCTGATTTTTGCAAAATGCTGGATTCATTAAAAAATTCGCTATGTAGAGAAGCTCAAATGCTTGAATGCAATTTGTTTTTGCGCAAGGAGGCATGTTAATGAGAAAAATATGGATGAATTTTCGTGGGTGTGACCATGTAGAACCGGGGATGCCGTGTACTGTGATTCCAGAGGATGAGTATAATTCTCCGAATTATTACTACAAAAATGGTCTTGATCCGGCATTCATGGGAAAAAGCGGAATTGTAATTCGGAATAATAAAAAAACAAGGACAATTGATTTTGGAAATAATATTGTCGGACGAATTGATAAAGTTCAGACCGGATTATGGGTTCCATATGAGCATGTATGTACCAACGATGGAAAAATAATTCATAAGTCTTATTTTAAAAGACTTTTGGGATAGGTATAAACGGTACATATTTCTATAGGAAAGGGGCTTTATATGTCACAATTTGGGAGATTTATATTAAAAAGATATGCTTCAGCAACTGCTGGGGTATGCAATATTGTAAAAAACAGAAAGGAGTAATACCGAATCCTAGTAGACTAGGTTGGCTGCATGTCTGTTGTAATGCAGTTTGTAAAAGTAAAAGATAATAGCGTAAAAGCTGGATAAGATGGGCTTCATTTTATTCCGTGAGTAGCAAGGGAAGGAACTTTTACTTGCCACGATCAGATTTGGTCAGTGGCTGGTATGAAATATTCAAACTACAAAAAGGCGATCCTTACAATGCGTCAAAATTATCCGCTGGATGTGAAGATAAAAATGGCAGAAATGAGGATTTCGAAGTTTGTAGAGTATTATGGAGAAAGTGGAGTATATATCTCTTTCTCCGGAGGAAAAGATTCACTTGTCGATTTGGATATTGCGCGAAGGTTGTATCCAAACATTAAGGCAGTATTTTGTGATACATGGATGGAGTACCCATCCTTGAGAGCCTATGTTAACACATTTCCAAATGTGGACCGGGTTAAGCCGGATATGCTTTTAAAAGATATCATTGACAGATTTGGATGGTGTTTTCCATCCAAGGATGTGTCGGAAATGATCTGGGCCGCAAGAAATGGAAAACAGTGTGCGATCAATAAACTCAACGGTCTTGATAAAAACGGGAAACCATCGGAGTTCCGGAAACAGTACATAAAATGGAACAAGCTCTGCTGGGATTCTGACATTTTGATCTCTCCATATTGCTGTATTGAGCAAAAGGAGAAACCTGTAAGGAGATATGAAAGGGAAACCGGAAGACATCCGATTCTGGGGCTGCTTGCACAGGAAAGTGCCAGACGCACAGAAGCGTGGATAAGAACAGGATGTAACTCCTTTGATGGGAACAGACCAGTGTCGAAACCAATTTCATTTTTTACGGAGCAGGATGTACTTAGGTATATCTGGTATCGAGGGCTTGTTGTGGCACCGCCTTATGGAGAAATATGTCCATGTGGCAGCTGTTGTGGTCAGACTTACCTATTTCCAGCAGAGGAGATGGATATTGATCACACAAGATTATGTTGTACAGGTGAAAAGAGGACAGGATGCATATTCTGTCTTGTCGGTGCCCACCTTGATCGTGGAGCGAAGATCAAACGACTGAAACAGTACAACAAGCGTTTATACGAATACTGCATGGAAGAACTTGGTATGGAGAAAGTCTTAAAGTGGATACTTAGAAATTATTAACATTTTTAAGAGGAGAATGTGCAGCAGTACAGACATTCTCCAAGAAAGGAGATTTTTATGTTTGAAATCAGACAGGTTCCAGCAATTGAAGCATTGGAGGAAATAAAAGAGGGGGATGTTGTATATATCGGTCCGCACGCTGTTGATATATTTGACGATCAGAATATCAGGGGAAAATTAACAGGATATGATTGTAATGACGGAGAAGAAATCCAGTTTACCCGGACAGACATTGAAGCTGTTACGAGAAATGGAATTGAGATTGCAAGAGATCCTGAAGAACCTCCACAGTTATTTAAGGTGGAAGATGCTATTAATGCAATCGTTGACAGCTTAAAGAAAGATGGTCGTTGGCCGGTAATTCTTGATTATATCAGTCCCCGTTCGAAAGATTATGCTTTCAAATCTGTAGATATTTGCGCGAGTTATGATGTCTTTTACGGAGGAAGTGAAGGAATCTACACGGAATTGTATCTTATTGATTTCAGTGGGGATGAAGAAGTAAAGATTAACATTGCGACCGCAAAGACACTTGATGATGATGCAGGAGCATACCGGACTATGGCAATGCTTGGAGCAAATCTTGTTCTTGCCTTTAATGAATGGGTAAGAAAAAACATGGACCTGTTTATCAGGGAAGGGTATGGTTTAATGTTTTATACCAAAACAGGAGATAGGAAATACATACGTTTTCTGAAAGAATCAAAATACAGGGATAATGCTATAAGAGAAGCGATTGGGATTATAAAAAATGGATACGGAGATATTCATGCGGATCTTGTAGAATTTAAAACTTTACGCATTATCAAACGTTTTGATTAGTATTTAGGAAGTTTTATGAAAAAAGAGCAGCAGTTGGTGCTGCTCTTTGGAAAGGAGTATTATGAAGGCAGTATTATTGGATGTTATGAATGACAAAGTGGAAGTTGTGGATGCGGAAGAATTGGAGGATTATTATAAACTCATCGGATGCAGGACAATTGAAATTGTGAATTGGGAAATCATGGATAGAAGATTTGATATTGTTTGTGATGAGGAGGGACTATTTTTTGAAAATCCGAAAATTTCATCTATTGATGATAAAGGCAATGTGATGAGTGTTGGAAATCTGGTTGTATGTGGAGAGGCTGACGACAATGGAAAGTTGACTTCTCTTTCTGACGAGGATGTTCGGCACATAATGGAAAATATTAAAATTGTTCCTACCAAATTCTATCCGGATGGATATCGGATGATCTGTCATGTGAATCCTTGATCTAATGAATTTAGTCAATTTTAAGAGGGGGATTGCACTATATGTTGAAAGATTTATTTATTCTTCTGGAGAATGGCACTTGTGTCAGTTTTATGGAGTCATCTGCCCAACCGGAAGATCCGGAGTGCATAGGCTGTATTGAAATATATGCCTATGATAAAAACGGAAATGAGACAGGAGATTGTGGAGAATTTGAATACCGCGAGGGTGTATATGAGTGTATGCAGGACGCGGTCAAAGATGGTCTGCAGTTTTCCAACTTTCCGATGAATATTCCTTATAAGGAAATTTCAGAAGAAGAGTTTTATAAAAGAATTGGATGAATGATATGAAAGGAGTCGTTGCTAATGCAACGGCTCTTTTTACAATAAATTCAAATGGCTGAAAAATTTTATTATAGCTATTGACTTTTTCTATGGGTTTATGGGTATTATTTGTCCGGACTTTAAATGGAAATATATTTACCAGGCAGACGATGATTACAAATGGTTTTGACCTGGGATTATCTGTGTATGGAGTCGTAAAAGGAGAAAAAATGGATAAATTAGAATATGCTCTGTATCGGGCTAAAGGAATTGGAAAAACAGATTGTTCAAAATGGTATGAGGGGTTTTATTCTATGCAGACAGATTTCCCTTATGGGAAAAGTATGAATGCAGCAGAAAAGGAAAAAATGCAAAAGCATTTTCTTTCGTATGATGAAGTGATGGATTTTGGGATGCCAAGTCTGCATATGCGAGTAGAAATAGACCCTGAAACACTTGGGAAATGCAGCGGATGCTCTGTTGAAGGAAAATGGATTTTTTGTGGGGATATTGTCAAAACACCAGAGATAGAGGGAGAAGGTATTGTGTGTTTTGGAAGATTTAGAAATCCGGAGGATTCAGAAGGAATTTATCATTTGGGATTTTATGTTGATTGGAAAGAGGCTAAAAACAGTGTAAAAGATCTGTGCTATTGGAGTAGAAAGCATGGGCTTTGTATCGTGGGAAACATTTATGATGATGCCAGATATGAGAATAAAAAATAATATTTTGTTTTATTTTCGTTGGAGATTTTAAGAAATAGCCATATAATATCCAAAATGACAGTACGGACGGTCTTTGTGTATCTGTAATGAAAATTAAGCAAAACATAATTTAAGGAGGAGAATATTAGGATGAGTGAAAAGATTAAATATGAAATTCTTGCTGTTGTTATACTGATTTTGGCTATAGGTCTGTTGGTGGCTCAATATATGAATTCAATAGAAAAAATAGGGATCAAGCCATTGCTGAATATGGATCTGATGGTGGTATCTGCTATGTGGATGGTGTAAAGCAGGACGACTCTTTTGATATTTATGGCATTGACTTGGATAGTTACACTGTATCTTATGAGGAGGGAAAGTTATATCTTAAAAATAAAAAAATGAGAAAGAATCTTTCCCTGTGTTTGTACCAGTAAGATAACAATATCGACTCTTCGGGGTTAGAAAATCAAAAATGATTGGACTTTGTTCTTGTTTGATTCGAGAAGAAGACGATAATTTATGGAGAAATTTTCAGCAATCGGAAAAAGTAAAATTAAAAATATCAACGTTAAAAGCGAAGGAGATATGAAAAAAGATGGGGATGATTATTAAAAAAATCACGCAGAAAAACGTTGACAATATGGAGATGTTTTTAGAATGTACTGCTAAGCTTGTCTGCTATAGTGATACATTGGAAATGTACCACAGAGAAATGGAGGTATAAATGATTCGGATTGAGGTTTGGGGAGACAAAGCCTGTTTTACTCGCCCTGAATTTAAAGTTGAGAGGATATCTTATGATGTGATTACTCCATCAGCTGCAAGAGGCATTTTAGATTGTGTGTACTGGCATCCTGGTCTGAAATGGAAGATTGATCGCATTTATGTTCTTAATCCTATTAAATATGTAGATTTTAAGAGAAATGAGGTAAAAACAAGATTAAATGGAAATAAAGCTATCAAAATGATGAATGGAGGATGTGAAAGCCTCTTTTTAGATGCTGTGGCAGAACGAACCCAGCGAACAACGAAGGCTTTAAAGAATGTACATTATGTCCTGGAAGCGCATTTCCAAATGACAAAGAATGCGAATCCGCAGGATACGCCGGGAAAATTCTATGCAATAACGCGTAAGAGACTTGAAAAAGGCCGATGTAGTGCAGAACCTTATTTTGGTTGCAGAGAGTTCCCTGTTGCTTTTCGGGAGTGGAATGGTGGTGACAATATTCCAACGATTGATGATACAAAGGATTTGGGTTATATGTTTTTTGACTATGATTATTCAAGGACCGATAATATTCGTCCGACATTTTTTCATGCAAAAATGATACACGGTGTAATTTCATTAACTGATGTTGAAATAGGGATACCGCAATCCCACTGGCTTTAGACGGTGGGTAGTTCACAAGCTGATGTAATAAAATAAGGGATGGCGAAGCAATGTCTACACATAAGAAGATACCAAAGAAAACTCGGCTTGCAGTATACGAAAAATGTAACCATCGGTGTGCCTATTGTGGCTGTGATTTAAAATATGAAGATATGCAGGTTGATCATATTAAATCTGTTTATGCAAATAACGATGCCAGTCATACAATGACAGAAGAGGAAATGTATTCGGAAAAAAACCTGCTTCCGGCGTGCCGGCAGTGTAACTTTTATAAGTCATATGGTAACCTGGAATCTTTTCGGGAAGCATTAACAAGCACACTAATGAGAAATCTGCAGAAAACATTTCAGTATCGTTTGGCGATTAAATACGGGCTTATACAGGAGCATATTGAACCGGTGCAATTTTATTTTGAAAAAATTGGCGTTAAAATCGATTAGATTGTAAAAATAAGGAAAAGTCAATGATGGTAATAAAAGAATTGGTAAATCTATATGAAGCACTTGTTGAACAGGGGAAAGTTGCTCCGATGGGATGGACGGATTCAAAAGTAACTTATGGGCTGGAGCTGGATAAAAATGGTATACCTAAAGGGCTAAAACCTCTTGCAGTGAGAGAAGTGGAAAGCAAAAAGGGGAAAAGGATTGAGGCTATACCGGCGTATGTGATGGTGCCAGAGCAGAAAAAAAGAACAAATGGGGTTAATCCATATCTTTTGTGTGATACCGCAGGATATCTGTTGGGGGTAAGCAAGAATGGAAAAGATGCGATAAAATATTTTAATGCATCAAAAAAGAACCATTTGAAATTTTTAAAAGGTCTCTCATGTGATGCGGCAAGTGCAGTTATAAAGTTTTTTCAGCAGTGGAATCCGGATAGTTTTTCCTGTTATGATTTCCTTTTGGAAAAAGAAAATGAACTTGCAACAGTAAAAATTGTATTTTTATATAACGGTGAGCCAGTATCATCAGATAAAGAAATTGTGGAAAGGTGGCAGGAATTATACGAATCCCAGTATAATAAAGAAGAAAAAATCACATGCATAATTACCGGGAAGAAAGAGCCACAGGCCAGAAATCATAAAAACATTATGAATATAGCAAATGGTGCAAGCATGGGACAGCCGCTTGTATCAAATGATAAACAGGCATTTTGGTCATACAACAGAGAGAAAGCAGATGGGATAGGAATAGGAATGTATACAGCGCATGCCTATACTACGGCGCTAAATTATCTTTTAAAAGATCATAAACATGTAGTAAAACTTGGAAAAATAACGGCAGTAGGATGGTTGGAGGGAGAAGATCCGGCAGAGGAAAAGATTTTTGAAGTGTTTCAAAATGCGGATGGTGTATGGACAGAGAAAAATGAGAAAATCAATATGGAAAGAAAATTTTTTCTGCTTGGATTATCACCGAACTCCGGAAGGCTTGTTGTCAACTTTTTCCTTGAAAACAGTTTTGGAAATTTTCTAAACAACGTGAACGATTTTAGAAAGGATTTTTTTATTGAACTGCCAGAATATGTAGATACAGATAAGGAAATTCCCCTATGGAGGATATTGAAACAGACACTTCCACCTGGAAGTAAGGAGGTGGCCGTAACAGAAAGACTGCCTTTAGAAATGCTGACTGCAATTTATAATAAACAAAGATATCCTGAATCACTTATAAATGGTGTGATGAAAAGGATTCATGCAGAACAAAAAGTATCATATGAAAAAGCGGCAATCATAAAAGGCTATTATACAAGAAATGGGCAATGTCCCAGGGAGGTGCTTGGAGTGGATCTGAATGAGGAATGTGAGGATATTCCATATATATTGGGTAGGGTTTTTGCAGTATGTGAACATTTGCAGGAAAAGGCAATTCCAGGAGTAAAGTCTACAATAACTATGCGATTTTTTAACACGGCATATATGGTTCCGGCTCGGGTATATCCAACGCTGTTGAAAATGAGCAGTTGGCACCTAAAAAAATTAAAGAAGGATGCTGAAAGGATATATTTTGATTCTATGTTGTCTGATTTATTAAATAAAATAGGGGGGAAATTTCCACAGCAGCTTACATTTGAGCAGCAGGGATGTTTTATGTTAGGGTATTATTTCCAGAGGCAAAAGAGATTCAGTAAGAGAAAGGTTGATAAAGATGAGTGAACTGCTTAAAAACAAATATGATTTCCTGATGGTATTTGATATTACAAATGGAAATCCAAACGGTAATCCTGATGACGGAGGACGTCCGAGAATAGATCCGGAGACATCGACTGGAATTGTCACGGATGTCTGTTTAAAGCGTAAAATCCGGGATTATATTGAAATGAGATATGAGGGCAAGAGAGGATATGATGTATATATCAAGCAGGGAACCCCATTAAATAGAAGCGATAAGTCCGCATACGATGCATTGAAGGTGGAGCAAAATGGTGGAATTGCAACGGTCAAAAAAAATGATCCAGATGTATCGCTTAAGGTGAGAGATTATATGTGTGGTCATTATTTTGATATTCGTGCATTTGGCGCTGTGATGACAACTTTTGTTATTGATAAGTTGAATTGTGGGCAGATTAAGGGACCGGTTCAACTTAGTTTTGCAAAATCAGTTGATCCGATTTTCCCGATGGACATTGCAATTACAAGGAAAGCAATAACCAAAGAGGACGATGCAGGGAGAAAAAATAACGAAATCGGAACCAAGAGTATTATTCCGTATGGCTTATTTGTTGCTCAAGGCCATATTTCTGCAAGTCTTGCACGAAAAACAGGGTTTAATGAGGATGATTTGGAAGTATTATGGAGTGCAATTTGTAATATGATGGAGGAGGATCATTCAGCCTCGAGAGCAGGGATGTATATGAGAAAACTCATTATATTCAAACACGATAGCGTTTGGGGAAATGCTCCATCATACAAATTATTTGATTCTATAAAAATCTTCAAAAGGGATGGTGTGGTGGCTCCAAGATCTTTTTCAGATTATGAAATACATATTCCTGATGAAATGCCAGAGGGAGTTATGTGTGAATGCATGGATTGAAAATATACTAAAATAGCAGACGAATATTAAATTATAATTTAATAAATATATTGAGAACTGAAAATTAGTGTGGTATGATATAAATGTATCATATTATAAATTTTAAAATCTGGCTGCAGTCAGATTGTATTTCAGGGTTTTGAGTGGTTCAAAAGCTCCTGCATTATGCAGGGGCTTTTTTGTTGCCCGAAATCCTATGTTTTTAATGGATCAATGAGGATTCAGGAAAGGAGTTTTATATGGAAAATAATATTTTCCGGCAGAGTTCATTTTCGCGAACAATTATTAATGAAGCGAAGATGGGTGCGTATTATACCGATGCAGAGCATTGCCGACGTATCGGAAGACTTCTGGATTTTCCAGAAGAATTTATTGCACTCGAACCATCTATTGGTGATGGAAGCGCAATTGCGGCAACATTGGAGGAAGCTACTGTTATGCCAAAGATATATGGGGTAGAACTGAACCAGAACACATATGAGGAAATAAAAGATGATGAACGATTTTATGTTTTGCCAGCGGATTTCCTTACAGGAGTTGTGGTGAGCAACCGGGTTTTTTCTTATTGCTTCTCCAATCCGCCATATGGTGTCGGTGAAGATGGGAAGACTCGTCTGGAAAAAAGCTTTCTCGAAAAGATAAGTAATTACATGTGTCCGGAAGGAATTCTGGTTTATGTAATTCCTTATCAGGTATTGCAGGAGGAAAGGTTTCTCCGAAGTTTGTTTTCGAGATTCACACCTTTAGCTGTTTTCAAATTTGATGATAAAGAATATGAAAAATATCATCAGGTTGTGGTGATCGCTCAAAAAAGGAGTCGGGAGGGATATCTGAGAGACTGGTATGAGAAATTCAAGGAACAAATTAGTGAAATTTCAAACATTTCCTATCTTCCTACGATTGATGAGCCAGTTGACAGAAAAATTCCGGTACCACCGTCGAGTGATGAAAAACTCACGTATTTTACAACACGTGAGTTTGATGCAGAAAATGCTGGGAAAAGGCTGATGGGGAGCAATTTATATCTCATGATCGGGAAAAAAGGAATTCTTCCCTCTTATACAGCTACCGAATTAGGACATCCGGCAATTCCGCTGAAAAAGGATCTGTTATACCTTTGTGCAATATCAGGGGGAGGGCAGGGGCTTACTGGATCAGAGGAAAATCGGGATCTGCATCTTCAAAGAGGTGTGGCCAAGGTTGTCACGAATCAATTTTTGAAAAAAAGGGGAGAAGATAAGGCAGAATGTGTTGAAACTTCTTCTACGAAAATCACTCTTAATATTATTGAGAATGATGGAACTATCACTGTTCTTGAATAGTGCGCAGGTTTTTAACCAGAGATTCTGGAGAAAGAGGTTTTTATGGAAAAAGTAATTTTAGGAGGGGCAATTGTTTATCTTGATTTTGCACTCCTTACAGATGTAGACGGACAGCTTGGAGTTATTTCATATTTTAATAGAAGTAATTCGCAGGTTCGCTCGTTTGGTGCCTCTCTGACATTTGAGAAGGGCATCCAGTTGGATAAAAAATTTTATTCAATTGAAGGTCAGAAATTTCAGACCTATATCCAGCCGGTTGTTGTGGGAAAGGAGAAATTTTACCACGCGATCAGCTTAAATACGGATCTGGGAGAAAATATTCTTCTATATGAAAAAGAAGGATGTTATGAGAGATTTTATGATTTCCTCATGACAAAATTTGATCTACCACTTTTAAAACAGTGGGGAAAGACACTTTATGATACTTTTCGTGAAGAACAGAAAGTATGGGACAGATGTATTCTTATACAAGGAGAAAACAGTTTCACAACATCAATTCCGATTGGTGGGAAAGATGTCATGTTATCGGATCTGCGGCTATCTGAAATTTCTATTAAAGAAGCAGATCTGCAGAATACGGTATCAAATCTTCTTGCGGAGAAGAAAATCTGCATCAGCCCAAACCGGCAGAGAAAACTCCAGTTTAAGAACATGGATGAATATTTCAAAGAATACGGTTCATCTCTTGTAAAAAATCTGGAGAAAGACATTCATCCGTTACGCTCCCTTGATGGGGAGGTGCATGATTTTACGGTTAAAGGTAAAAGACTGTATCCACAGCAGATCGCGCAGGTGAATGGTGATGTTGCACTACTTGAAAATCACAGGTATGCGATTATTAACTCTGGAATGGGTACAGGGAAGACACTTATGGCTTCCTGCGTTGCAGAGAGTTTTTTTGTCCGAAAATGGCTACGGTTGCATCCGGATAAGACACTTGCTGATGCATATGCTTCTGACAGTAATATTTCCTATCGGAATATAGTAATGTGTCCCGGGCATCTGGCAGAGAAGTGGGCAAAGGAAATCAATGAGGAAATACCATTTGCGAAAGCAATGGTTATTTCAGATTTTAAACAGCTCATTAAACTGCGGGAGCATGGATCAAAGAGAGAAGGAAAAGAGTTTTTTATTCTGTCGAAGGACTTCTGCAAACTGTCCTATCAGAGTATTCCTACGCCGACTAAACAGCGAAAAGGAAAAGTGTACCACAAGGTATGCCGCGAGTGTGGGGCACTTGTGTATGGAGATGTCTGTGAATGTGGATCTAAAAGTTTTGAGATAAGAGATACATATTCCAAGAGGACGGGTATGGTGTGTCCCACTTGTGGCCGCATCCTTATTCCTTATGCAAAACCTGATAAGGACGTGGAGGAACAGAAAGTTTTGGATTGCAATTCTTTTTCTGCACCAAACGCAAAGAATGCAAAATGCGTTTTTTGTGGTGAAGATTTATGGCAGCCAAATGTGGCCAATATTGGAGAAAACCGGGATAAGAAATGGATACGGGCAACCTTTTGGGCAAATAAGACCCATAAGGGGAAAAAGACCATATGGGTACATAAAGATCACATGGAAGAAGCCTGTATAAAAATGGAAAGTCATCCGCTTGCTGTTTTAGACAGATCTGGAGCCAGAAAATATGCTCCGGCGGAGTTTATCAAAAGATATTTAAAGGGGTTTTTTGATATAGCCATTTTTGACGAGATTCAGGACCTGAAAGGAGGAAATACCGGACAAGGACATGCAATGCATGCACTGATCCGTGCAAGCAGAAAGCAATTGTGCCTTACCGGAACTATTGCAGGCGGCATGGCAAATCATCTTTTCTATACATTGTACAGACTTGAGCCACAGCGTATGAAAAACAGGGGATTTGAATACAAGGATGAATTACAGTTCTCTGAAAAGTACGGGAAAGTGGAAAGAACTTTTGAATATGGAGGAAGGACAGACGGAGAATTTCGTGAGTGCTGTAAAGGGAAAATGGTCTCGCAGGGACCAAAAGTAAAACCGGGTATATCCCCACTTATTTTTATGGATTTTCTGCTTGACCGGACAACATTTCTTGATTTATCTGATATGAGCCGATATCTTCCAAAATTAAAAGAAAATGTAGTGTCTGTGCAATACGAAACGGAATTAGAGGAGGATATGAAATCTTCCTATTTACAGGTGATAAATAAGCTGACTACAGCGTCACGCGATAAATCTCTTGGAGGGTTTGCACTGCTTTCAACGCAGCTGCAGTTTTCACTCTCTTATCTGGATAAACCGTATGGATTGTCACCTATTAAATCTCCGGTATCCGGCAGTATTGTCGTAAAGCCTGATGATTATTCAGAGTTTCAGTCTGTGGAAAAAGAAGAGCTTTTGCTTTCAAAAGAGAAAAGGCTCATTGATATTATAAGAAAAGAGCAGGCAGAGGGAAGAAATGTAGTTGTATACGCAGAATATACAGCAAGTCCAGAAACCTGTATCACATACAGATTGAAAGAGATCATTGAAAAATATTGCAACCTGAAAGGTAAGGTAGAAGTGCTTGAGAGCAGTTCTCCGGCCGCACGTGAACGTGAAGCATGGATGCATAAAAAAGCCGCAGAGGGGATCAAGGTTTTTATCACGAACCCAAGATGCGTAAGTACGGGGCTTGATTTCTGTTTTGTGAAGGACGGGATTAAGTACAATTATCCTACATTGATTTTTTATCAGTTGGGATATTCCATGTTTGTCACATGGCAGGCATCAAGACGTGCCTACCGGTTAAACCAGACGAAAGAATGCCGGAATTATTATCTTGCATGGTCTGGAAGTGTGCAGGAGGCAGTCATTTCGTTGATCGCAGAAAAACAGGCTGCAACATCAGCTATACAGGGAAAGTTTTCTACAGAGGGCCTTGCTGCAATGGCAAATGGTGTTGATGAGAGAATGAAGCTTGCGCAGGCAATGGCAAACATGGATAGCATCACTGGAAACAATTTGCAGGAGATGTTTGATGTTTTGCAACAGGATCTCGAATCAACAGAGTATCGGGATTATAAGCCGATGCTTTTGTATAAAGAACTGGTTGGCGAGGAAGAAGCACCAACTGAATCCTTTGATGCGATTAAAACAGGTCAGCTTGGGATTTTTGATCTGTTTGAAACAATGGATGATAGCAGATCACAGGAACCGTCTGACACAGACAGGGTAATAGATACTGTCTTTGTTGAATCGTCAGTTCCGGTTCTTCATCTTCATACGGCAAAAGCTGTTGGAAAGAAGAAGGTTGTCAGTGGACAGCTTTCGCTTTTTTAGAATTTAGGTTTTCCATAGAGGAATACGATGAAAATACATATTTAGGTTATCCCGTCACCTTAGCGCGGGAAGAAAGAAGGTTATTATGAGTACATTAAAAATTGAAAATGCCGCATTAAAAGAAGCTGTAAGAAAGTGTTCGGTTTCTGAAAAGGATACCATTACCCTTTTTGTGACAGAAAAAAAGAGCGGTGATAAAAACATTGCACAGCTTAAAACATGTAATGGGAATATGCAGACATCTGCACTTGTTCTTGTCGAAATCGACACAAAGGGTGGTGAAACTTTCATTTTCCCATCAGCATTGTTTTCAAGTTCAGTATCAACTCTTGGAACTTACGCAGACGATGATTTTGAACTTACTATTCCGGAAAATGGTGGATTTTTATCAATTTCCTGTGGCAGTGCAAGTGTGGACATTCCGCTTTTGTCAGAAGCCATTTCCATTGAAATGGCAGACGCAAAGAAAGAAAAGTATGCATATACAAAATTTGCGTCAGCTACATTGAAAGAGGCCTTTTCTATTGGATCTGTTGCAATGGACAAGGAATGTCATCAGAAAGCGGCCGCAAATGCAGTCGATGTGGCTCCCGTATCAGGGAATAACGGGGAAAAAATGCTGCGTATCTGTGCATTGAATGAAAATTGTTCAATGATTTCTGTTGCTTATGCTCCGGTATTGCAGGAAAAAGGATTGGATAATTTGCTGGGTAAAAGAGAGTATGTATTAAACTCACTTTTTTGCAAGATTATTTCCTCCATTAAAAGTGATGAGGTTGAAATCCTGATGTTCGAACGTCAGGTGATTGTAAGGGATGGTCTTGATTTTTACATTATTGTCCCAAATGCAGCAAAATATCCCGATGTATTAAAGGTATTGCAGGAAATTCAGCCTGATTATTCTGCGACTGTTTCAAAGGATAAACTGACAGGGGCTATAAATGTGTCCTTGTTGGGAAAAGAGGAAAAAGACGATCTTAAAATTTTGCTTGTTGTAGATGATAACAAGCTTAACGTCTCAAGTATCTCTAATGAGGGAAACCATGCGGATATTGAAGCAGCAGATTGTTCTGGGCAGATTAAAATCGGTGTAGATGGATCGCTTTTGCGTCGTGCAGCAGTCAGATTATCCGATACGGTGATTATCAGCGGAAACGGTGCCAAGGACCTGATTCACCTGAAAAGTCCGAATATTGATGGTTCTGTCAATATTTGCCCGGTGAATCTTCAGGCAAAGGACTGCGCGGAAAATGTCTCAGAAAAATAGTAGTTTTATATCTGGTGGAATGGTATCCGGCTTATGCCGGATGCTGTTTCCACATTTTAGGGCTTATACCTGTTTCTGTATCGCAGATATTGGTATAAGCCCTAAAATTTGCGCTTTAAAGTATAAAAAATAAAACCCAAAATAAATTTCTTTTTCAGATTGACATTTTATCAGGGTTTGAGCCTATGATTTGTCAAATTTCAAAAAGGAGGAAAATTCAATGGAGACCAAGAAAAAAGGGCTATTGGAAAAAATTAAAAACATTAAGTTAAAGGCAGGACTTGCGGTTTTTGCTGTTATGAACCTGCCAGCTACGCAGGTATTTGCTGCTGGAGACGAAAAAAAATCTGACTCTTCAAATGATCTTTCGTTTCTTACAGATGGGTCAAAAGGAAATGGAGCTTTTGATAAGGCAACAAAAGCAGTACAGGAAACCGGAATTTCGGGACTTACTTTCGTAAGAACAGCCTGTCTTGTGGGTGCGGTAATGGCCATTATTATTTGCGGTTTTAAAATTGCGGCAAGCAAGGGTAGTACCAAGGAAGAGGGTAAATCCGGACTTTTATGGGCAGTAATTGGTATTGCGATAATTGTAGCAGCCGTATCTATTGCTGGAATGGCAATGCAGTTTGGTAATGCGCTTGGATAAATAAGTAAATAAATATTTCTGGAGATGTAGATATGATATCAGTATTTGAAAAAATTGACAGTATTTATATTGGAATATTGCTAAAAACCAATTCAAAAGGGATGGATATGGACCCATTTCATTATATAAAAGACAACAATATCAGTGATAACAAAAGTCTACGGGCAACTGCAGTAAGTGCTTATTCATTGTTAAAAACAATAGGGATTATAGGCATTGTTCTAACGATTACTATATGTGGATTACAATTTGCTTTCGCTAAAAGTGGAAACAAGCTGGATGAGGTAAAGAAAAAACTTGCAGCTGAACTGGCAATAGGTGTTGTTATTTTTGGGTTTGTTTGGATCGCTGGAATCATTTTCTCCATCTCCAAAAAAGTTGTTTAAAAAGATTGTAAAAATTGATTTGATTGGAGGAATTTATTTTGGGTTTACGACACCAGATACCATCAGAATTCACGGATGAAGATAGATGGTTTAAGTTTTTTACAAAAACAACCCTGAAATACCTGATTGCAGGATTAGTTATCACATATCTTTTGTTTAAATTATTTGGGTTGATCGGATTCTCTCTTATTGGTGTGACAATAGGGTTAGTTATAACCATTGGATTGGTTTTTATTGCATCTTATCCGATTCCGGAGACACAGTATATCAAAGGGGCAAACCTTACGATTGTCAGAATCCTTAAACGTAGATTGATACGTTACTTTAACAAATGTATATATGTTAAGGGATACAGAGGGGGTGGCAGTAAAAAGTGAGTTATATTTTTCAACAGTTAAATAACATTATGACAGGCATTCTTATTGTCATTACGGTATTTGCTGCCCTTTTCTTCCTGATTATGTATAGGAGCAGAAAGAAAAAAAGAGTAAGTTTTGATGAAGACGATACAGACTATGCCGAATTTGACAGGAAAAATGTTAAAGATTATATAAAAATCGATGAGGATGGGATTAAAGATGACATGATCTCTCTTGAAAATGGGAAGAGATTCGTTGGAGTGATCAGGTGTTCCGGATTTGAATTTTACGATGAAGATTATGCGGTTCAGGCAGCTACCTGTCAGTCGTATTATGGATTTGTGAGTACGATCAATAAACCTATATCATACAGGCAGTATTCTAAACCTGTTGATTTGGAAAACACCATAAAGATATATCAGGACGTTTATCAGAATGTATTAGCTGAATATATGGCTGTAAGGGATGAGCTTAAAGACATTGCATCACATTTGAAGGAAACGCTAAAGGATTTATCTGATGAAGATAAGGGAATCTATGAAAAGCGTATCCGAGAGCTTGAAAGACAAATTGAAGCATATAAATTTCGACTGTTTCACATTAAGGATGAGATACGTGTTGTAAATAAATATTCTTCCGGGGCGGTCTTGCCTGATCCGGTAGAAACGTATGTTTTTGAATGGCAGTATGATCCGATGGATTTTTCAACAGATTTAACCCAAGAGGAAATATATGCTCGTGCAAAGCAGGAACTGAACGCGAAGGCATCATCCATGATACATGCACTCAGTAACAGTCATGTGAAGGCTGTTCGGTGTAAAACGGATGAACTCATTGAGATGTTCAGATTTTATTCATCTCCCGTATCGGCTTCACGATTTAAGCTGAAAGATATAAAAAATAGTTCTTTTTTTGATGACATTAACACTTCAAATTCTCTTCATGATCTCCAAAAGCAGGTTGTCGATCAGGTGGCACTTAATTCCCAAATGGAATATATGAAAGAAATCCATGAGAATGCACAAGAGGCCGCAAAGCGAGCGCTGGATTCTTTGCAAGAAGTGTATCGGAAGGCAGAAGAGGAAGAAGATCGTTTAAGACAGGAAAGAGAAAATGGTAACGATTCTGAAGTAAAATCCCATCCTGTTAAAAATAATGTGGGGGAGCAGGAAAAGTCCACTGATTCTGAGGACAGTAATTCATATGTGACAGGAGAATCTGAGACGGAAAAATTAAAAAATAATAGCGATATCGCCAATATGATAAAGGATTCTGTATCTGGCCAATTACTGATCGAAGATGAATAGGAGGAAAGCAGACATGGCTAATAAAACAGTGAAAAAAGAAAAAAATCCTTCGAAGTCAAAAGAGAGGGGATTGTTTAGATCAAAGGACCGGAGAGTAAAAAAAGATTTAAAAAGAAAAAAGAAACTCTTAGATAACAAAGAGGAAGACGAGGAGAAAGAGATTATATTTTCGGGTGGGGAAGAACACACAGATGAAGAAATGGAGCTTTTCTTTGAATCAAGGAAAACTGTAAAAGAACTGGTATCCCCTCTTGGCGTGAATCCGAATCCGTTGGATCATATGGTAGTTGATGATAATGGAGTGGAACTGTATACGATGTGTTTTTATGTTGATAAGCTTCCCCGAGGTTCTCAGTTTGCATCGACATATGCATCCATGTTTAATTTTCCAGGTGTAACATCTACGGTATTCATTGAGCCACTTGTAGATGGTGCTTCTCAAAAGCAATTGGACAAGCGCATCAATCAGCTGGATGCAGAGTCTATTGCGGCAGAAAAAGAAGGAGACAGAAACCGGTACCGTAAGGTAAATAACAAGATGGCCGATGCAGAACAGTATGCCATGGACGTTGAAACAGGCGATAACCGGTTATTTAAGGTTGCTTTTCTTTATGTTCTGCAGGCTACCACGCTTGATAAACTAAGACGTATCGTGAGTGATTTTCATATGGTTGCCCGTGAAAAGACAGTAGAATGTTGTGCGTGCTATTCGCTGCACCCAGAGGCTTTTTTAAGCGGGTACCCTACCAACCGGGTATATGTCGGTAAAAAGGGACTGATAAGTGAAACTCCTGTGAAATGGCATTATTTCGATAAAAATGCCCTTGTTGATATCTTTAATCATACACGTAGTGGATTTTCGCATAAAAATGGCATATTTGCGGGGCATGTATTAAATACAGGGCAGCCAGTATTATACGATGTATACGACAGTTCTCATAGTGGATACGGAGTGATTTTTTCCGGAAAAACAGGAACAGGAAAAAGTGCAACGATTAAAATGTGGTCTACTCGATACATTGACTTCGGTTATAAAATTCGTTCTATCGATTTTGATGCACGAGGAACCGGTGGAGAGTATTCTATCATGGCAGAAGCTGTTGGTGGGATAAATTACCAGCTCAAACCGGATTCAAAGAACATTTTAAATCTGTTTGAAGTGGATGTGACAGATGAATTCGATGAAATGACACAGACAGAATATAAGGTATTGGATCTTGCAACAAAGAAATCCAATCTGCTTCGTCTGATAATGACCATGATCAAGGATGGACGTGAAATTGAACAGTTTGCACAGGAAACATTTATCAAAAGGATTGTTCTTGATGCCATAACCGAATGTTATAACGATCGTGGAATTTACCATGGGAAGATTGAAAGTATTTATGAAAAGGCAAAATATGTTGTAAATGGAGCACTTTCATCAGGAATGGTTAAAAAGCAACTTCCGACGATTACAGATTTTTATAAGAAAATTCTTATATGGGAAAAAGAAAATACAAATGATTTTTATAACGAACCTTATAGAATCATCCTCGATTCGATGAAGGAATATGTAAGAGAACTGTATTATTGTCCTTCGTGTATTCACTTTTATACCAGGGAAGAATTTGAGTCCCTAAAAAAAGATTTTGAAGGCTCATGTACAGACTGCTCTACAAAAATTGTTGAGATACATGGAACAAAACCATATTTTGATGGGCAGTCTACTGTTCAGGCATCTCTTGATACTCCACATATCAATTTTGATATTTCGCAGATTCCGGAAGAGGAACGAAGTGTTGCTCTTCTTGTGTGCATGGACTTTATGCAGGAAAACTTTATTAAGAAAAATTCTGCTGATCCACGAAAAACTCAAAAAATGATTATGTTAATTGATGAGATTCATCGAGGATTCCGATATCCTGAGGCAAGACAGTTTATTGACGATGCATATCGTACATATCGTAAACGTCATGTTTCACCTTGGGCTGCCACACAGGCACTTAAAGATTTTGATGGATATAAAGAAACGCAGAGTATTGTTAAACAGGCTACTACCATTATTCTTTTGAAACAGGATTTTCAGGATAAAGAGTATCTTGCAAAAGCGACACCTCTTACGACAAGTCAAATAGATATGGTATGCGAACTTGGAGGTGATCTTGACAATGAAGAAGATCAAAAGGAAAGAAAAGGTGAAGTATGTTTGATCGATAATCAGTCGAAAGTTGCATTCATAAAAATTGATTATTTGACGGACTCTGAATCTCGTATCGTTGAAACAGATATGGAAAAAGTCCGGATGATGTATAAAGGCAGCAGCAACGTAGCGTAAGGAGAAATATCATGAGAAAAGGATTAAAAAACAAATTACGCATGACGATAACGATGTTATTGATGACATCGATTCTTGCTGTTCCTGTATTTTCTGCTTATGCATCGTATTCGGCACCTACAAAGGATGGATTAGTAAACATACCAACTTCGTCTGATAATAAGAAAACCCTTGATCAATTGATCACGGGGGATAAAACAACGGATTATGATAAGGCTAATTGGGTTGATTATCTAAATAAGCATACTGGTGTTGATTTGAATAATGCCCAAAAGAGAAATGATAAAAAGAAAAAAGAGGATAAAGAATCAGTATCAGATGGGGCATCAAAGGGAAGCTGGACAAATGGACTGGATAATAGCATATACGACGGCGATGCACAGAAAATAAAAAAAGATAAAGATGAGGACAAAGATCCTGGTGTTGTTGAAGGGCTTCTGATTGCTTTTTTTAAATCAATAGGCGATTGGGGATACAAATTTTTCAATAATATTCATATGACTTTGGATACTGTTATTTTAGGGCGAGTAGGTGGTCATGGAATTGCAATGAATGGGTATAATGTGGCGCTGTTCACCTTTGAACTAAGACCAGGGAATCCATATGGTGTGGTTGCAGCAGCTGCATATACAACTATGAGAAATATAATATATATTCTGATTTTGGTCATAGTTATGGGAAAACTTGCTGCCGCTACATATGCAGGAGGGTCACAGCGCGCAATTCAGGCATTAAAGGACTCTATCGGATCTTTTGCACTTGCGGTTGTTATGTTGACGGCAATGCCGTATTTTGTAGATGTCTTTTTGTATATCCGGGATGTTGGTTTATATGCGACAGCTGTTTCCTTGGGAAAAGATGTCTTAAATATGGATATTAGTTCATTAAGTCTCATTGATATGTTTAAAGAAAATGCAGAACAAAGCTTTATGAATACGGCAATGTATGTAGGGACATTACTTCTGAACCTTTATTTTGGATTGCAGTATGTAGGATTGGCTCTTTCTTATGTTGTGTATTTCTTTGCATTCCCATTTGTTTGCATGAACATGCAGTTTGACAAAAAAGCTCTTGGTGAGTGGTGGAAATCGCTTCTTTTTTCCATGGTTATTCCTATCTCGGATATTATGCTTTTGTTTATTCCGCTTGCATTTGGTCATCTGGGATCTTCGCAGGCGGTGCATGTTTTGCAGCTAATTATTTGCTCCATGCTTATTCCGACAAGAATGCAATTGCGTGGGGCAATGGGAATCCATACTAATATGGGTATGGAAATGGCAGGTATTGCAACTATGATGGGTGCAATGAGTTTTGCGCGAAGTGCCATTGGTGGAACAGCACGGTTGGCAGCTGGAATTGGCGGAGGAATTGCCGGAGGAATGAGGGATCGCTCCATGGCTAAAATGAATCAGGAACAGGCTGCCAGAAATGAGAATCAGAAGGTGACAGCATGGAATCAATATAAGCAGCAAAACGGCTATGGGGTACAACCCAGTGCAGACGGAAGAGGGACAATTCCTGGGGAAAAGGAAATGCCTGGTGTAAATTCTTATGCTGAGGGAGTGAGAAAACTTTCAGAAATGTATGGAGTACCTCCAGAAACATTTGGAAAAGATGCAGCTAACGCAGTATACGAAGATGGTGTTGGAGGGTCTGGCAGATTTGGAGGATCTGGTTATGGCGTAACACAGTCTGGTGTAGATCAGGATCTTCTTGAAAAATACGCAAACACATCTAATTTTGAGAGTCCTGAATTTAAAAACCTTTCTCCGGCAAAAAAAGCAGAGCTTTACAGAAAGCGTTCATTTCAGCAATTTGGTGGAGCAGCTGGTAAGGCATTGCTTGGTGCAGGAGGCATGGTTGGTGGAGCGGCGGTTGCCGGAATGGCAACGACATTTTTTTCACCGGCTACGAAACTACAGGCGATGGGCATCGGAATGGATGCAGGTGGGTCATTTGGTGGCGCAGTCGGTGGTCTTGCAGGATCAGCCTTGGGTGGTAAACTTGCAGATAAAATACCAGGTGCCAGAACAGAAGGTTTTGGTGGCAAGGATGTAGATCGTTTAGCACAACAGGAAATGCAAAATTATCGAAAGGAATGGGCACAGTCCATGTATCAGGCTACCATGTCAGGTATAAATGAAGAAGAGATTAATGCCATGAATTTACAACAGTTCCAGCAATATATGACAAGTGACCAGAATTCAGACATGGAAAAATATATGGATGGTGTATATAATTCTGTCAAAGAGATGGATGCTTCACCAAAGGAAATGAAGGAAGAAATGTCACGTTATTGTGTTAAGCATGCAATGGAGTTATCACAGCCATATCTTGACAAAAATGTAAATGTAAAGAGTGAAAATATGGATCCTAAGATTTTAAATGAATTGAGGGAAAGAAATAATACTGCATTACATAATTATTATGATAAAAATTTTGCGCCTGATGTCCTCACAAGCAAATATGGTGGGAAATATAAATTCGATTGAATGTTTTAGCATAGTGAACAATTTTATTTTATGGTGGTTGGTTTTATTATCAACCACCATTTCTTTTTATAATAAATTTTACCATAAATGATTTACTATATGTGCTAAGAGGTCTCCAACATCGTAGTTGCGGGGCATTTTAATCTAAGGCAGGATCATATTTGAAATATCCGGTATCAAACAAATCCTTGACAGGGTGACGGTCACTACCGTATTGATGTCCGACCCTGGCGATCACTATTTTCCCTACAAGCTCTTGCGCATCAGAAAGAGTCAGCTCCGGGATAGGATCTGTATACAGTGAGCCGCAGGGATCAGCAAGAAGAAGCCTTGGACCAGCTGGATCAGGGAAGGCAACTTCTACAGATGAAAGGTATTGCCCATATGCAAAATCAGCAGGTTTGCTGCGAAAAGGGTTGTTTATTTGAGAGAGTGCTAACTGATCCATAAATTCCTTAGTCATTACTGATCGTGTTAACTCAGATGCGATTTCCCTATGAACGAAAAAGAATGTATCTTTCCAGTTGTTATAATCGGTGATTTTCTCGTCTTCCAGCTTATCATCATACACATAATGTCTGGAATAGATACTCCCTGATGGAAATTTTGTTCCATTCGTGCGGGCAAAGTGATCGTTTGCCGCAATTTTGTGTATTAGGTAATCTCTTTTTTGGCGCAAATCGTATAATTCGTTGCGTAAACTGGAAATTTCTTCTTGCTGTTCTTTAGTGTAATTCGTTGATAATGGACTCATAATATCTCCTTAAGAAAGAGTTTCTTCTATATAAATGTATATCATATATTGAGGGTGATCTACAAGAGATATGAATCAATTTGCAAGGATTTTCTTTTGGTGCTTGACTTTTTCTATGGGTTTATGTCTAATCTATGTGCAAAAGATGAACTTTTAATTTGACAGGAGGAAATATGAAGCTATTATTAGGCGTATATGGGATGCAGGAAGCAGATGCCCGTGAATTTGTCAAAATGGCTAATGAAATGGGTGCGGATATAAAATCTTATGCGCTCCGGATAGGTAAAATCGCAGTAGAGCGTTATTTGCAGGAGAACACAGATACTTCTGTTGTAATTGTTTCAGAGGCACTGGAAGCAAAAAGTCCTTATGAGGTTGGAGATTTTGAAAGAATCATTGATATTAAAAATGATCTTACAATAATTCCAATTTTAAACAATGAAACAGAGGGTACGGAAAAAATACTTGGGATTTTTAACCTTGGTATATACAATGCAATATATGCAAAGGATGCCATGGGTGAAAATGTTGCCCGGTTAATCGTTGATCCACGTAGCCGTAAATTGGCCAAGTCGTATTATCGCATCAAGGATGCCATGGAAAATACAAATGGAGCCAATATAGAGCAATGTGTAGAATATATTCTATCAGGAGAAAAAGATGAACTACCGGAGAGAGCTGTATACATAAAAGAACGTGTAAGCAAAACAGATTTCCTTACTATTAAATCAATGCTTCCGTATGAAATACAGGAGGTTATTGATCAGAGTATACCTTTGAACCGAGGTGTTCTTTCGGAGGCATCTGATTTTCCAAAAAATGAAGAAAAAGACATAGAAAATGATAACAACATCAGTGGAAAAAATGAGGAAAGAAAGGAAGAGGTAGGAAGCAGATTTTCCGCAATTGAATCTTTAATGAAGAAAACTCAAGGGAAAATAGCTGGAATAGTTAAAAAGCAGGATATTGATGAGCCGGAAGAGGATAAAGAAGAAGCAGAACCAGAATATAGTGGCTCGAAGAACATTTCAATATCGACAGGGGTTGATTTATCAGATGTTCTTTCCAATGTACAAATAGCTTTTGTTGGCGTACAGAAGAGATGCGGGGTTACGCATCAGGCGATTATAGCAGCAGAGTATCTGGCTGCATATGGTTATCGGGTTGCCTTTGTAGACTGTTCTCAAACAAAAGGTAAGTCATTAAATGCAATTGCAAAATATCAGAGTGTTAAGTGGAAAGAAAATTTCTTTTCTTATTGCAATGTAGATTATTATCCGGATGCAATATCAAGAGTACAGGATATACTCACACCTCATGAGTATCATTTTGTGGTAATGGATTTTGGACCTTATGCTGGAAATATAAAAGATATGATTGAACAATGCCAGAAAAGATTTGTGGTTGCGGGTTCAGCTCCGTGGGAGCAGGGACAGTTGCAATCATTTATGAAGGAGGTTTCAAAACTCGATGCTGATTTTGTATACCTTATCAGAGGGGTGTCCGATAGAGAAAGAAGTGATCCTAAGTGGGAAAATTTAGGTAGTGCATGTAAATTCGCAGAAAACCAGGACAATCCATTTTCGGGAGAATGTTATGAAAGTTTAAAAAATGAACTTTCTGTTTATACAACTGGAAAAAGCCAAAAGAAGGAGAAAAAGCAAAATAGGAAAAGGGTTGACGATAACTCTGGAAGAGAAAGAAAGAATCATATAGGTACTGCTACAGTTTTTGTTACATCTTTAAAACATGGATGTGGATGCTCGCATTTTTCATCCGGTATTGCAAATTATCTGAACATGGAAGGATATGATTCATGTGTGATTACACAATCTCCAGATGCAATTGAGTCAGAAGTTGATGAAGGAATAGAACTGGTTCGAATTAAAAGCGACTATGAAAGCTCTTATGGAAGAAATCAGTATGTGATCATTGATGGGGGAATATATTCTGATTTGAAATCTGAGAAGATAGCGGATCTTAAGCGTGCGCAGTATAAGGTTATGATGTGCTGGGGTGACGATGAGTATCTGAGACTGCTCGCTACTTTTGTGAAAAATTTATCGAATGAAGAAACGGCAGAGTGGATTTTTGTATTTAATAATGTTACTGGACGAAAAATCAGAGATCTGAAAAATTTAATGAATGGAATGTTTTCCTGTTATCTTCCTATGTACGATACATTGGAAATGCCACGCGAAGTAAGGAAAATAATGAAAGAAATACTTTTACTGTAAAAATGCAAAAAAGTCAGATGTGATTTTATATAAAATAAATGGTATAAAATTAGTAGTTTCTTTTTTTGTGAAAATTTTGACAGATGGGAGGAATGACCTTGATAAAGCACGAAAAAGAAAGAAAGATAAAAAGCCAACAGGCGATTGCCTTTTGGGGGGACAGGGCAGATGTATACTGTCGATTTGCTTCTGCAATGTTGTCAAGGGAGAAGGTTTTAGTTGTTGATTTGTCAAACAGTTCATCGCTTATTATAGGAGTATATGGGGAATGCGGGGAAAATGAGAAGGAAAATATGCACGAGGTTACATTTACCAAGAATGTGGATT
Organism: uncultured Lachnospiraceae bacterium; assembly: GCA_945864145.1. Taxonomy (GTDB): domain Bacteria; phylum Bacillota; class Clostridia; order Lachnospirales; family Lachnospiraceae; genus COE1. The sequence goes on from CAMBAN010000001.1 coordinate 66,581, forward strand.
TCTTCGTAGAAAATATGGATAAATATAAGACCGTTATTATTTTTGATGATTTCTGCGATAAAAATAATTCACTTTGCAACTACATGAAATATGCTAATTATCTTAATGAGGTATATATGTGTTTTAACTCTACAAGATCTTCCATGACAAAGCTTGCAACTATGTATGAGTGTATTGGGCAATCACCTGCGGGGACATATAACTATGTCTATGACGGAACAGGAAGGGAAGCAAGAATTTGGGGCGTTAGTGAATATTGGAGATATATTGGTGAAAAACTTAAAAATCCGCAAAAAGTATATATTGTGCCACAAAATGAAGGGGATTTTGTGGAATTTTTAAAACTTGACTATGGAACTTTCCAGATGAAATCTTTATCGGTTGGTTTTAAGGGAATGCTTTTGGATATTCTTAATAATTCCACTCTTGGGGAAAGTGAAAAAGAGGATGTCGAAAATAAGGCATTATTTTGCCTGTAAATGCAAAAAAGTATACATTAGATAAATGGCACATATATGTTGTGCAAGGAGGAACGTTTTGGATAAAAATGATGAAATAATAATATGTGATAAAAAAAGAATGTCTGCGGCCAGGTTCGTGGGAATACACGGAGATCGTGCTGTTTCAAATTCTATGAAGTCGTATTATGATAAACCAGTACCGGAAATTGGTAAAATATATCTCATAAATGAGACAAATGAAATTGGTGAGCAGGGAAGTCCAGGACGTCCGGAAAGGCTAATATGCCGGCCAAAACAATATTCGGGATATAAGGGATGTTTCCTTTTATGCGAATATTTCACTGCGCCTGACAGACCATGGCACCGTTCCTTCTTAGTGGAAGACTTTCGGAAAGGACTTATTCGTATACAGGAATTAAAAGATTATATATATGTCAATTTTATGAATGGTCCATATTCGTGGACGGATCTTGATATAGATCACCCGCATCCAGATATAAAAAAATTATATAAATGAGGAATATATGCAGCTGCCGGCAAGACAGCTGCATTTTATTTTATGAATAAAATTTGAAGTTGTTCCGCTATTTTCCTTTTCTTTGGGAACAAAATGTGTTATTTTTCTTTCATACCAATTCTAAATAATCAGGACAAAACCAAAAGGTTAGGAGAGACCAGATATGAGAAATAGAGAAGAAAAAAATATATGCTGCATCTGTGGAGATCAGAAAGATGATTTCGATCTCATTACTTTTGATCAAGGGAAAAAGATATGTACTACCTGCGGCAGAAAGTTGAATATGATTTTTGATGGGGAAAAATGGGATAATACTGGCGAAATTAAAAAATCTGATGAGGAAAAAAGTTTTTTTTCAAATGACTTTATTGGATCGGGTGAAAATAGGAAGAGACGCTTGTATCCCAAAGAAATCAAAAGACAGCTCGATAGATATGTGGTAGGACAGGAACAGGCGAAGGAACTGTTAGCTGTGGCAAGCTATAACCATTATAAAAGGATAAATCTAAATGATCCGGACATTCAAAAATCGAATATTTTATTGATGGGACAGACGGGATGTGGAAAAACACATTTAGTGAGAACACTTGCTAGAATTTTGGATGTTCCAGTGACTATTGTGCCAGCCACGAGACTCACAGAAGCGGGCTATTTTGGTGATGATGTGGAAAGCTGCATCCAAAGCCTTCTTATGGAAGCGGGGAATGACGTTGAAAAAGCAGAGTCGGGTATTGTTTTTATCGATGAAATTGATAAACTGACAAGCTCATCTACAGAAACACAGCGTGTTGTAGGTGGGAAAGGGGTTCAACAGGCGTTGCTCCCTCTTATTGAAGGCTGTAAGGTGGAAATCACGACAACACCAAAAAGCGTAGGAGTGGCAACATTTACTAATTCTACAAAAATAGTGAATACATCTAATATTTTATTCATATGCGGAGGTGCGTTCCCTGATCTTGAGGAGATCATTAAAGAACGTCTAGGCGAAAAAAATAAGAACATTGGTTTTTTGAAGGATTCTGAGGATTCAGAAGATGTATGTGAAAATCCTTTAAAATATGTAGAAACACGGGATTTGGAGAAATTTGGTCTTATCCCGGAACTTTTGGGAAGGCTTCCGGTTAAAGCGGTATTGGATTCTCTTACAACGGATGTATTAAAAAGGATTCTTGTAGAACCACAGGGATCACTCGTGTCCCAGTACAGAAAATTGTTTGCTTTTGATGGGATCGATCTGCTTTTTGAAGATGAAGCATTGGATTATATAGCTCAACTTGCTTATAAGGAAAAGACAGGGGCACGATCTCTTAGAACGATTATGGAAAAATGTCTTAATCGTCTGATGTATGAAAGCCCAGGAAACACAAACATAAAAACACTCACAATATCGAAAGAGTTTCTTTTAAATCAACAGAATCTCCTTATAAAAAAACATGTGTTTGGTTAAAATTTGATAATGGCTATTATGACCAAGTAATTCAAGTGGAAATATGCTTCTGTTCAGTATAGCTAATCAGGTGGTAATTCTCGTTTGGTATCTATTAACCGAGAATTACCACCTGATTTTAATTGTGGGTTGATAGCTTATTGCATTTAAATATAAGATGATGAATCATGAAGAAGTAGTTTTATTTTCAGGAGATTCCGCTGTTTGTGCCGCTGTGAGCGCTGCTTGCGTTGAACGTAAATTTTCTAAGATTTCATAGTATTTCTGCTGATATTTATCAATTTCTGATTGATATTTAGTTTTAAGTGACTGGATCGTTTTCTGGTTTTCCTTTTCAACATTTAGCAGAGCTTTATCCTGCTGTATTTGCATTCTTTCTTTGCAGTGTTCCACAGCCTCTGCTTCATGAGATTTCATGTCCTCTATGATGGATGCAGCTTTGTCGGTCTCTTTCTGTAAGCCTTCATTTTCTTTTTTCAAGGTTTCATATTTGCCAGATAAAATAGAAAAATTCTTATGCTCATCCATCATGGATTCTAGTTTTATTTTTAGTTCATCATAGGATGTGGCGAGAGCCTGATTTAATTTGTCTTTATCGCTAAGCATGATATTGAGATCCGAGATTTTGGCATCAGATTCCTTTTTGAGCAGTTCAATTTTTCTTTGTAATTCCTCATTTATTCCGTAAAGTGAATTTGCTTCATCAGTTGCTTCTTTTTCTGTCTGTTTTACCTTTTTTAGCTGTTCTTGTAAATCCTGAATTGTGACATCCTTTGATTTCAACATTGCATCAAATTCTGTGCGAATGGTTTCTGCAAGATTTTGGTTATCTTCAAGGGAACCCATATACATACGTGTCAGAGAGTTGACATATTTCTCAAACAGTTCAATATCACTTTTCTTATCGGTTAAAATTGCTTTTCCTGCTTGAAATTCATAGGCTTCGATTAACTTGGAAAGGGTTTCCTGTTGGTTTCCGCCAATATCAGCAGATATTTCTTTAAATTTATCCGCAGTAATGTCATCAATTCTAAAAGATTTTGGTTTTAGTTCTCCTGCCATAACTTCTCCTTTCTGTAATACACTACAAAGTGTTTAAATGTATTACATAAATTTTTTATTTAAATAATTATAACATTTACATACAATTTTGCATAGCATATTTTATAATGTAATACACTACGATACAATACATATGTATTACATTACAAAATTTACTAACAAATTTACAGTTTGAGATGTATTACATTATAAGGTTCAGCCTTCAGGGAAAATTTAATTTAGTAATTTAATTTTACAAGATATCCTTCAATTTTTCTGTTTGGAAATAAAGAAGAGAAAAATCATCGTAATAAAGCGTAACTTTTGGGGCTTGACTTTTTCTATGGGTTTATGACTATAATTCGCTCAAAATTAAGAAAGGGGTTATTAAGTGTATAAGATATGAAGAAAATGATGTGCGCAGTTTTGATGTTGGCAACCTTTGTGTTCCTGTTGACAGGTTGCGGAAATAGTGCACCTTCTGCCAGTTTTGATGGAAGCAGACAGCAGATGGCAGATCAAAGAGCACAGCAAAAGGCCGCGGAAAAAGCAAAAGAACAGACCACGGATCGAAAAAAGGATGCAGAAAAAAGTGCAAAACTTACACAAAAAAAGATAGGGGAGAAGGCTACACAGGCATATGATCTTGTAGAACAGCAAACTGCGGAAGCACATGAGTTAGGAATTAACGGACTGACGCAGAAAATTTTGTATAAAGGGTATTTAATTTATTACAAATTTTGTGATTTTGCAATCAGTATTATCATTGTCGGGTGGGTAATAGCAATTCTGGGTAATTTTTTGTTTCGTAAATTGCCGAAAATCAGGAAATTTTGTATTTTGTTTTTCGGGGTGACGGTAACCGGGATAACATTTCTGATTGTTTTTGCACCGAGTATGATACAAAGCCTAGGTAAATAGGAAAGAAAGGAATATTATGAGCGAAAAAATGGTAAATGAGAAGGAGAATGCTGTAGATACAGCGGTAGAAGGTACAACAAATGACAAGGAGCCAAAAGAGAAAGTAAAGGCTGGAAGAAAGAAAACAGGTAATACCGCAGTAACGGAAAAGGTAAAAAAGGAAAGTAAGAAGGAAGAGGGGAAATTAACAGCAGAATCCACAGAATCAGAGAAAAATCTGGATAAGGATAAGAAAGCTGGTACTGAAAAAATTCAGGATAGTATTAAGATCAAGACGTATTCCGGAGAAGTGCATATTAAAAATGCATCCGATGAAAGCGTAATAAAAAAATACGAACAGTATATGAATAGCAAGGAGATTATGGATGTGCAGTTTTCTGCCCTTCAGGGGAAAATTGGTTTTGTTGGATATGATGGGAAAATTAAAATCATAATGTCTACTAAAAATGTGGATGGATTCAGTCACTCTCCAATATACAATGAAGCCTTAGAAAAATATCTGTTTTCTCCATGCCCGGTCGTTGTTACAAAAGTAGATGAAAAAAAGAAGGAAGTTCATGTATCCATGGTAAATGCGCTTTCTGGACCAAGAGAGAACCTGATTTCTGAAATCGAGAAGGGATTGAAGGAAAGGGAGTATATCCGTGTACCGGCGGTTGTCGTCTCTGTGTCTGGAAGAACCAAAGATACAAAACAAAAAGATTATTCCATTGCAGTGATTAACATCGGAGGCCTTGGGATCTTAGGATATGTTCACAAGAATAACTGGAGCAAGTCATATACTAAATCACTGCTTTATGCTACAGAGCCGGGAATGGTTATTGATGTTGTTGTCACAGGGAAAAAGATATGGGGAAGAGACACAGCATATGAATGTTCGCGGCGAGAGACCATTGATTTTGATCCATGGGCAGGAATTGAACAAAAGATGAGGAAAAACATGACAGTCAGGGTACGGTGTAACGGAAGGGAGGATGGACGCTATTATGGATCAATTGAGGGCCTTCCGGAAATTAATGTTTTCTGTTACTATCCAGAGGAAGAAACTGGAATCCATGTAGAAGAAGGAAAATATTATATCGGAGTCGTAAGAAAAGTCAGTGAAGAGGATCACGACCTTAGAGTACGGACAGTTGATGAGGTGCCGGAATCGAAGCATGTACAAAAGGAACAGCAGATAAATGAGTAAAGGAGGCGATAACGTTGCCGGAGACAGAAAATGGACAAAAAAGATCGCTCTCCAAGGAGCTGACGACCTCTTTAAATAAGGATGGACGGTTTATTTATTATCCCGAAATGGATTACAGGGTAAACAAGGGAGATTCCCACCGTGTAAGTCAGTTTGATTTTTTTGACATGATCCATCAGGTAGATGATCCGGATCAGTGTATTCGTCTGGCTGTGGTCTTGCAGACGGTGCATATGCTTGGGCATGCAACGCGCAACATGATTCTTGATCAGCTTAAATGGCAGCATAAGATATTTCCACACAAGCTTATTCCTTGTGTGGGAGCTGATCCAAAGAAGAACATGGATGTGATGGGGAAAATAATAAAAAAGCTGCTCGACAAAGGATTGCTTTGCTCTTTTGATTATGTTACGGAAAAGGATAGGAAACGTATTGTACTATATTCATGTACGATGTATGGCTGGATCTATTTTAGGAATAAGCTACAGGTAAATACCGCGTATGACAGGGATGCGGTATTTCGAGTTGATGTAGAGGTTTTAAAGAGACTTGCGACAATATCGGTTGCATCCAGTCTGGTTATGGTTCCTGGTTGTACCGGTGAAGCATTAAACGGAGATTATGGCTTTGATAAGTATAAAGAGATTAGGGCTTTTACATACGGGCTTGTTGAATTTAATGGAGGGGGCGAGGATGGTTTTGTAATGATTTTGGAACCATCATTCTTTCGCTATAATCCAAAAATTGTTACAGCAGAGGAAAATGAGGAAAGAATCATAGAGAGAATGAAAAAATTGGCGAATGCTATTACAGAAGCCGGAAGTAAATACGGAACAAGGTTTAAAATGTGCTTTATCGTGGAAAATATGGAGGGTATGGTGCAACTTAAGAATCTTGCAGAGAGCAGTGGTGCACTGGATAATCCTCTTTTTCAGGATGCTATTTATACGTCAGATACAATTGTATGTGACTGTGAAGGAAGTATTGCAAGAGAGTTTTTGAAGTTAATGCCACCGAAAGCTGGTGGAAGCGGCTTAAGACTTGTTCCTGCGAAAAATACATGGAAAGATTTTTCTTAAATGGAAACATTTCTCATAAAGTCAGACAAAATCATTGCAGATTTTTGTCTGGCTTTTCTTTTTCGGATTGACAAAACCATATAGTTTATTCCTAAAATCATTAAAAATTGAAGAAGGAGCGCAAAATGAAGAAAAAACTTATTATGGTTCTTGTTTTAAGCATACTTCGATTCTTGATCATTATAATTCTTGCAACAGGATTATTTGGAATCGTAAATTTCACGGGAGGTATCATTAAAGATGCCATTGGAAAAAAAATTGCAGGTGTCAAAGATGCTGTGACAGGAAAGCTTATAGAAGACCAGATTGATCTTGCGGATCTATCCAGTTATAACCTTGACGAATTGATAAAAGCGGTTGACGATAAAAAAGTTTTTACGGATAAAATGCTTGATCAGATGATGATTGAAAGAGATTCACTGAAGGAGATATTTAAAGCCTGTAAGGAATTTAATGAAACGTATGAGTCTGCAGATAAGAAAATCCAGATGAAACACACATATACGGTTACTACAACCACGTCAGATGATGGTACAGGAGGCAGTGAAAAGAAAGCAGCCAAGAATTCAAAAGGTTCATCCGGTAAGTCAGCCGGGAAATCGTCCGGTAAATCTTCTTCCAGTGGTGGTTCATCTGGCACAACAACGCAGACTGAAACCAAAGTCGAGTATGTGTACAAGGATTATCCCGTTTCAACGAAGGATTATGAGTATGAATTTCATTCTGTGAACTGGCAGACGGTTTATATTACAGCAATAGAAGAAACCCTACAGAATTATGGCAAAAACTATCAGCTGATTGAAGAGGGGAAAAATAACAGCAATTCTGGGATTTTGGAAAATACGCAGGAACCGGATACAGAAGATTCAAATGGAGGGGAGGATTCCGAAGAGGATTCTCAGGCTGATGCTTCATCCACAACTAATACAGATCTGGGACCGTTTAAGGCTGGATGGGTAGCTCAAAATAAATACGAAGCCTCGCAGGAAAAAAAATATAGAAAATACATAGAAAAATATGCAGCAATGTATAATTTGCCAGAAGATCTGATTCGTGCCGTAATAACCACAGAAAGCAGATGGAATCCGAAAGCTACATCGTCGGCCGGAGCACGTGGGTTATGCCAGGTTATGCCAGGAACATGGACAGGATATGCTGTTAAAATGCTCGGATATGGCGAAGAGGATATATGGAATCCAGAAGCACAGATACATACATGTGCCCGTATTTTATCAGAACATTTCAAGACATTTAACGGGGATGTAATACTTTCAATCTCTGCATATAACCAAGGTGGGGGAAATGTAAAGAAATGGATAAAGAATAATTCTGTAAAAACAGGCACGCATCTTGCCTATGCGGCAACGGTTATAACCTATTTTACAGGTAAAAAGTTTACTTATACGGATTTAAATAATGGAAATTATGTGGGTGGAGCTTCTATTGATGTTTCGGTTGGCTTTGGAACACTTGGAGCAGATGGAAGAATTTCACTTACAACGGATCAGATAAAAGAACTTGTAATGCAGTTCGAACCTAAATATCTCTATAATTTTGATGTGGTAAGAGATGAGAAAATGGAGTATACCTATGGGGAGTGTGCGGCACTTCCAAATCTGGGAGAACAGGTTACAGGAGATCCCAGCACGGAATCAGGACAGTGGTCGTGGTATGAGCCAATATCCAGCATAGATAAGGTAGAGGGTCCATGGTATGATGCCATTTATAAGTGGCCAAATATCATTGAAAACTATGTAATCCGTCTCGACAGATGGGAGACAGTTGTTAGATTCTACTGGAATAAATATGATGGGAATTGGTTTAAAACTCTTATCAGACTTCTGCCAAATGGAAAGCCAATTCCTAAATATTATGATTATATAGCGTCAATTGCTACAGATATTGTTGAATATGATGGAAGTAATGCTTTCTTACCAGAAAATAATGCTTATAGCGGGGCTGGGACAGGTGCCGCAAGTGGAAATTATGAACCGTTGACAGGCGTTACCCCATCTATAAAAATACCTAATAATTGCGGTGGAATGAGTATTCCTTTATATACACAGGGGGATGCGAGATGGGGGAAAAGACCATTTGGTGGCGGAACGATATCAAGTTCTGGATGTGGAGCGACTTCGGTAGCGATGGTAATCTCTTACCTGACGAAGAAATGTGTCTATCCAAACGATATTGTGGACGTTGTAGGTAATCGCTACTATGTTGCAGGAGCTGGCCAAAGCTGGGCAATGATTCCGGCAGCCTGCAAAACTTTTGGGTGCCGGGCTGTGCAGCAGACTGTAAATGCAGATGCAATTGTCGCATCCTTAAAGGCTGGTCATCCGGTAATTGTTTCTACATCCGGATATGGAACAACGAAGGAATTTACAAAGCATGGACATTATATATGTCTGCGGGGGCTTACAAAAGATGGAAAGGTACTCGTCAATGATCCGAATGATAATTCAACGAAAAAACACTATGCAAAAGCATATACCCCACAGTTTATTTATTCAGAATGTTGTTCATATGGGCATCCAAAGGTTATGTTTACGATATATGGACCAGGAGAATAGCATACGAAATAGAAGATCAGGCAAAACAGATATATGGGAGGATAAAAATGACCTGGATAGAAGAGTTGCAGCAGTTTAGTTCAAATGGAGGGCTATATCATAAAGGAGTGAGTCCCCAGTGGGGGGAACCCTATTATGAGATTGTAAATCAGAAGATGTTGAAAAGGAAATTTAAGCCGGGGGATAAAGTTCGGATTGCAGTAAAGCGATCTGACACAGATGATCCAACAGTCTTTGATGATGTCACAATCTTATGCTTTGGGGAAAAGATGCTTGAGTGTCTGACTAAAGGTGAAAAAGAACATGAGAACAGAGAAAATGTGGATCACTTCTTTTATTTTGAAATAAAGGATATTTCATTAAAAACGAAAGCTCGGCCGGATTTCGACCTGGGAGAAATACTGCTGCCGGACAGTTGTTTCCTGAAACCAGATTTTATCAATGGATTTGATGTAGTCGGGAATAGGGATAAATCCGGCAAGGAGAGAGAAACACGGTATCGGGATATTATTGAAAAGTTTCATATGGGAAAATCGTTTGATAATGATTTTGTAATGAAAATTACACCTAAATTGTATTGTCCTTACGCGCTTGTTTCATCAGAGGCAGAGGTATATATTGACATTCCAGATCTTAAAGATGTTATACATGTGGAGCGGTGTAAAACCGGAACCCCGTGGCCAAATAAAAATCTTTTATGCGCATATAATTTTGACAAGTATAATCAGTCCGGTGTTTTAATTTCGGTACCGCGGGGGGAATATCATAATGTAAATATTGTTTGTGTTTGGAAAATTGTTTTACAAGGGAAAAATGGAGAAAACATAGAGAAGGAAATCATTTCCATGGCTCGTATTGGAAAGTTGCTGCAGGGTAAGGAGAAAAAGGACAATTGCCTAGAAATAAGCATGATGCATCCTACTATGGATGTATTAAAGGGATCTTTGCATAAATACGGAAAAACAATATTTTTGGAAAATTTTATGGAAGCAGAAGCAGTGATAATAGGAAGATTTTCAGATGGATCACATATTTCTTTGCGCAATACGTCAAATTCTATATTAAATTCGGTACTGTTCGCAGCAAGTATGGCTCATTATGGATATGACATTGAGCGTATAGCCAAGGCTATGGCAAGTGAACAGGAATATGAAGGTATTGTTGATATTTGGTCATTTCGATACGATAAAATACAGGCAGGAGCCGGTTTTCATTCTGGAAGGGAAAGAAAAAATGGGTTTCCTTTCTCATTTAATGGAAATGATTGAGTGTATTAAAAACAGAAGGTGATATGAAATGAAAAAAAGCAAAAAGGTGATTTGTGTGATTCTGGCATCAGCTGTGGCCGCAATATTTATTATTTTCCTTTTCTTTCTGGCTTCTAACAATGATAAAAAGGCAAAATTCGAAAGGGATTACAATTTGAAAAAATATGATTCGGATAAATATAGTGCACAGGCAAAGTATGATACGCAAGGAAACTTAGAACAGGCCGGGCAATCGGATAATAGCGGAACGGAAGATGCAGATTGGGGAGAAGGTGTCGGAATGTTTCATAAGATCACGGATAACGATGGAAATATATTGTGGGAGGGCATATCCGAGGATGCATATAATAAAATGTCTGCGAAAGAGCAAAAGGAAGTGACCGACAGGTATAGTAAAGTCGAAGAAAAAATTCTTGGTCATGGGTCAAATGATGTGTCATTAAATGAAGACAGTAAGATGGAAAAACTTTTGTATGATGGAACACCGGAAGAAAATATAACATCACTTTGTATGAAATTTAATGAGGGAATTCCATTTTCTAAAGGTGGTAGAAGCTACGAAACTGGATTTGATCTGCAGACGGATGGATTTGACAATAGTGATTATCCAGAGGAAAACGGATATGGAGTGGACGGACCCGGTTATATCATTTGGTTGTTTAGAAATGCTCTTGGATATACGCCGGAAGATCTCAAAGGAGAGTTTTCAGTAAAATCCTTTAAGCAGGAGATATCTATGGATAATCTGAAAACAGGGGATATCTGCATAACAGGTAATGCAGGAGATAATGATATTCAAATGGGAGTTGTGGCAGGATTTAATAAGGGATATGCGGTTGTGTCAACGTGTTCAAATGAAGCTACGGAAAAATTCCCATACGGATGTAACCATTTATGCTATATTCGTTCTCAGACAGACGACATACTGGGAAATTTTGATTCTGTTGATTTCAAAAGGTTTTACAGGATTGCAGAAATGGAAGGAAAATAAAATAATGAAGAAAAGAACAATTTTCATAATTGCAGGTATAATAATTTTATGTTTACTGGCAGTTGTTGCAACACACAGTAAAGGAACCAAGAGGCAATCTCTGAAAAAAAATGAAGAGACAGATAATATTTTATCAAACGTTGATGTAACGAACTTATCAGGAAACGGTGTAGTGAAAATGGATAGTTATGATGAAGATACAGTGTATCAAGATTCTGGGAAGAATAATATAGAATCTTTCGAATTGTCCGATTTGAAGACTGATCCGGCGGCTGCCGTGGTTGTTAAATTGGGAAGATTATATGAAGCGGGAGATTTTGCAGAATTGTACAAACACATAAATATAGGTCAGATAAAGAAAGATGGGATTTCTCAATTTTCAAAGGAGGATCTGCAGAAAATATTTACTATATACAGTGGTGGGAAAAAATCAAAAATATTCTATCTTAAGACATACGATTCAAAAGACGGATATCTGATTGCCAGCGTCAGGATGGCTCCCGTGAAAGACGGGAGCTGTGGTAACATAATTTATAATTACAAAAAAGCAACAGATATACGATTTACAGTGTGGCCGGGTGATGAAAATGGTTACACTTTTGTCCCTTATAGCATTATAGAAGGAATGCCTGCGTTTTTGTCCGTTCAAAGAATTACCCCATAATTCCATTTTGTCGGAGAGAAAAGAAGTTAATCATGTAGATGATTTTTTAATTATATTCATAATCCTAAAGATTATGAGAAGGAATATGCTGCATAAAGACATCTTTCGGGAATTTTTGATTCAGTGTAGTCTTGCTACACCTAGGGTTATAAATTTATGGCGAAAAACTCACAGGCTTGCCTGTGGGAGTAGTCAGTTGTAATAAAATTGTGGGTATAGCTTGACTTTTTGTATGGGTTTATGACTATAATTCGTTTGCAGATGGGTAATCTGCAAAATGTAATTTTTTCATAATCTTAATTATTTCTCCGGCAAAAGGACAGGCATGGTACCTGTCCTTTTGCATTAAAATAACAAAAGTTAAATAAAGATTAAACAAATTATTGAGAACACAAATTGAATGTGATATGATGTAATTGTATTATTTTTATATAGATTTACACTTGGCAGCAGTCAGGTGGTTTTCAGGATTTGAGTGATTCAAATGCTCCTGCATAATGCAGGGGCTTTTTTTATTGCTCAAAATCCTATGTTTTGTTACGGATCAATTGTTGGATTCGGGAAAGGAGATTTTTATGATAGCAAATACTGCTGCAAAATCAAAAGCTGCAGAAAATATTGCCATTTCGCCAAAGGAATTGAAGAAACTGGCAATGTGCAGGAAATCTTTCGAGTTTTCCAGAATGGGGCTTACCTATGATGGAACTAAGGAAGTTTTGTTTTCTGTAAAAGCTGTGAATGAGGTTAAAAAACTCATTATGGCTGGCAAAGAGAATGTAGAGGGCGCTGTGCGTACATTCTACGAAGGTTTTTCTCCGGATTGGTTCTCTTGTGATGCTGAATTTATGTCAGCGAAGGAGAATTCAATGAAGAGAATTCTGCGTCTGTATGAGTATATTCAGACGCGTGAAGTGAAAAATATCCGGACGGATGTTTTCTATGAGAATAACTTTGTCCGGGCACTGAATTACAGGGGGCTTGCCATTAAAACAATTCGTGGCAAGTTTGATTTTGTTTTTCAGGATAAGACCGGAAAAACGGTCTGTGTAATTTTGCATTATGGCAAGCCTACGGAGAGTTCAAAGGCAAGGAAGCCGGAAAATCTGCCGGAAAATTCGCCAGAGCTTCTTGTTGCAACATCTGCTGCAAGAAACAGTATCGCAGGAGATTTTTCTGTTGAATTGTGGTATTTACGGGGAAAAGATGACAATGGAACTGTTGTAGCTCCAAAATTTGAACATCGTCCGGAAAAAAACGTAATTTCGGCGGATTTTACCAAAGAATCTACTGAAAAACTGCTTACACGGATGGTATCTGTGTTGGCCAGAGCAGAAAAACGCGACTGTTCTAATTGTATGCACAAAGATGTCTGTAAAACCGATGGTGTTATTCGTAAGACAGAATCGGAATGCACTGCTGAAAAGGCTTCTGTAAAGGAAATTACTCTTACAGAGTCGCAGCAGGAGGTAGTAAATCATGTTAATGGTCCAATGTGTGTTGTTGCTGTCCCAGGAGCAGGGAAAACGGCTTCTTTGGTTGCCCGGATGATGCATTTGATTAAAGATGTGCATGTAAAGCCAGGCAAGATCCTGTTTGTAAGCTTTACAAAAAAGGCTGCAAAGGAAATAAGAGATCGCGTGGAAGTACAGCTTTCACAATACGGTTTAAGTGGACGGCCGCAGATTATGACATACAATGCATTGGGATTTTCTATTTTAAAGGAGAATCCTTTGTATGTTGGACGGCGGATCAAACTTGCTGAAGATCTTGACAGATACGACCTGATTTTTAAAGCATTAACAAAAGAGCCGAAGATTGAAAAAATGTCGTATCTAAATCCGAAAGGAGAGCATGGACTTGTCCGATTCCTTGATGGTAAATTCGAGGAAATCTATGAACGTGGGGAAGAATCTTTCCGCACGCAGTATATGGAAAGGTATGATGTGGATGGGATCATACGTGTGTACCGGAGTTATAAAACCATGTATGATGCAGAGGGTTACATTGATTATGATGATCAGATCAGTATGGTTAATGAGCTTTTTGATGAATATTCTGTACTTTCCCAGCGGTATGCGGAGAAGTATGAATACATTATGGTGGACGAGTTCCAGGACAGTTCTCAGGAACAGGTAGATATGATCTATTCAATTGCAAGATGCCATGGAAATATCGTGGTATCAGGTGATGATGATCAGTCTATTTACAAGTTTCGGGGAGGAAGCAGTCAGTTTATGCTCGAATTTGAGGATGACTTTCCGGGTGCAAAGGTTTTGTATATGGAGGACAACTTCCGCTCAAACGGAAAAATTCTCCGGTTATGCGAAGCTTTGATAAATGGAAACGAGGTACGTTTCCAGAAGGTGCTCCGTGCGCATGTAAAAGGCGAATCGCAGCCGGTATATCTGAAAGATGTACAGCCAACGGTTGTCAGGGATACAGTCAAGAAAGCTTTAGAATCTGGGTATAAACCTGGGGATATTGCTATATTGGCTCGGAATAATAGGCGGTTGGATGAAATCGCCATGATACTCGAGGGGGAGTGCCCAGTGTCTATTCCTAAAGATTATATGATCGAAGACACTGTTTTTCGCTGTATTTATGATCTTATGACTCTGCATTACAGAGGCATGGATATGGATCTGGCATTGTACAGAATGCTTAAGGTTCTTGGAATTACAGAAATGCAAAAGGCAAATCGGTTTGACAGCTTATATGAAAATTTAGTCCAGTCAGGACAGATCGCAAAGGTTTCTCTTACTCCGGAATGCCTTGAAAAATATTCCAGGGAAATAACACCCCTCGGAAAAGCAGTGTATAAACTGCTTCTTTGTTTTGAAAAACTGGCTTATGGACAGCTGCATGAGGCTCTGGCATTCATAATTAAAGAATGTTTTGGTATAGACAGACATCTTGTAGTGGATGATCTTGTTGAGATTGCAGAAGAAAGAGGCATTGTCAAACTCGAAAGTCTGTATCAGGTAATGAAGGAGATGATCGCTTTTGGTTCTAACGAAAGGGTTGGGTATGATTCCCGTGAAGATGCGGTAAATCTGTTAACATGTCATGATTCCAAGGGAAAGGAATTTCCGGTGGTTATTATATACGGCATGGAAGATTTTGATGTCCGGTCGGAGGAGGAAACAAGAGTCCTTTATGTAGCAATGAGCCGGGCAAAGGATCATCTTTATATGGTAGAAACTGCTTATAACAGATTTGGTGGTTTTGAGAGAATATCCCCATATTGCACAGTTGCAGGGGGAAGATAGGAGGTATATATGAAGTTAGTTTTATATGGTGCAGAACCCTATTGTATCAATAACAGGGTGCGCAAACTGATCCAGGAAATAGATGATATGAATGTTTCACGGTATCAGGGATTATCAAGGGAGGCTGTGGCGGCAACGTCACGGTATCCTATTATGGCAGATAAACAGGCAGTCATCGTGGAGGCAGAAAAGCTTACCGGTGATGACACGAAAATGCTGGAGAGCCTGGATATTCCGGAATTTACGCTTTTTATTGTTGTGGTGTCAGGATCTGTGGAAACACGGACAAATGCATTCAAATCCATGATGAAAAAGAAAGAGGTTGTAGAATATGGCAAAGTGGCAGAGCCGGAACTTAAAAAGTTGATTACAAAGCTTGTTACGGCTAAGAATAGCCATATAGAAGAGCCTGTAATCGATTATTTTATCAAATACATAGGATATGAAATAGATGAAAATGTGTCTTTGTATACGGTAAATATTGCAATCAAGCAATTATGCTACTCTGCAAAAGAAATTACGGAAGAAGATGTGCGTGCGCTTATAATGCCTTCTGTTCAGGTTCAGATATGGGAGTTATCAAACTTTTTACTGGATCTTAATGGACCGGCATTGTATAGTCATGTAACAAAACTTTTTGATGAGAAAGAAAATGGCATTGGTATGCTGTCTCTTCTCTTAAGAAGCTTTCGCCTGGCATACAAGGCTTCCTTGTTAAAGGGAAGATCGGATCATGAAATTTCTAAGATCCTTGGGGTAAAACCATTTCAATTCAAAGCTGCAATGAAATTTACCCCACAGCAAATTTCAGAGATACTGACAGTTCTGCAACAAGGGGTCAACAGTATAAAAGCCGGGCAACCGGAAAAAAATACTGTTATTTTTACACTCAATGAAGCCCTTCTTGTGTTAGGGGGTGCTGCATAATGGGAAGACAGTGGGATAAGAAGGTCAATGCCGAAGAGGGCATTGGAAAGGAAGAAGCCTTTTTAAAGGAATTGGAGTCGTGTGCATCATTTCATGGTGTACGTGTACTGATGTGGAAACATTTTTCCGTTTTGGAAGATAACAGGGAACATTTCATGGTGGAAGATAGAAAAACTGGAAAACGATATCAGTTGATATATTTAACACCTAAGAATACGTTGTCTCGCTGGGAATGCCGCATGCAGGAAGGCGAAGATGGTAATGAAAAAATTCTCTGGTATCAGGAGAAAAAGGCGGGTGAATTTGCAATGCCGCCGGTATTTACGTTGTAGCATTAAATTCCCGCAGGGGAGCAACAGAGGTTCCCCTACGGGAACCTCTGTCTGTCCAGAAAGTTGCTGGAAGAAAGAGAGGAAGAAATGAACGAGGTAATAGATTTTTTAAATTCGAACAAATTTCAGACAGAGTGTGATGTAACAGGAATCTGGCAGGTTGTAGATATTGATTTTGTCAGTGGAGATAATATTCCGGATAAAAAAACATTCTACATTGCGCGGGCCCTTAAAGAAGATGGAATAAAAGTTTTATCTCAGTTGTTCGATAGTTACTGCATCGAAAACGATATTCAGAATCCGAAAGTCAAGAGGATTACGATTGTAAAGTCAATGTTTATATATCCTGGAGTGCTATTAAATCCAAATACGGAAAAGGAAGATCAAGATGAGAGTATTTCATCAAAAAATCTTCCCGGCTATGTATGGGTTCAATGTTTGGATAAATCCGGACATTTAGAAGATGGGAGCCAAAAGGTTGTTGAATATGATTTCGTATTCAGACAGTATAGATTCCTTATTGGCAAAAGCAGAGAATGGAGGGATATTCCGGATGGTTATAATTTTAAACAGTTTAAAGCATTTGCGGAGGCAGAAATTGGACGCATTTGTGGAATAAAGGATTAAACATTGAATAAGCAATTGTTTTATATGGATTTATATTAAGGCAGGTTTATAGGAGGAAAATATCATGGTAATAAAGATGAAGTACGAAAAGGTTCTGATCCAAACAGAGGAAGCCAGTATTGTTTTTGGTGATTTTAAGGGTCAGAAAGATCAGGAGTTGTTCCGGTGTCCGAGAAAACTTGAGGATACGGATTTGAGACGGTATGTGAATGAAAATAACTGTCTGCTTGGATTTGAAAGCGATGATAAGCAAGAAAAAGCGCTGAATGAAATACCTGGGTATTTAGGGTATTACCGGTTATATTTTCGTGATGGCTGGTATGGAAGATGGATGGAAGAAGATGAGAGAATCGACCGAATGCTTTGTGCTGGTATTGATGAAATTGTCCGTTTCCTGCAGAGTAATTTTCCGTATGGCTGTAATGACTGGGATATGGCGGCATGGCTGCGTGATGAATACCCAACTTGGGGAGGCGATAACCGTTTCCTCCTTAAGCCATTATTTGGCGATCATTACAGAATCGCATTTGACACGACGTATGGCAATGGAGATTATCCGGTGCGTATTTATGTGTATGCTGCGGATCCGGTATAAAAATGGTTTTTATGAGACAAATTGTGCCTATTTGATAATAGAATAGGTGAAATTTATGTGGTTTTTTGAGGATAATCCTGAAAGGAGTTTTATATGGTTACAAAGGCTGTAACAGGTCAGCTTACCGTCTTTGAGTGTATTTTTTCGATTGGTGCAACAAGAAATAAAACACAGGTAAGCAAAGAAACAGGTAAAGTACCAGCTGAAAGTTTTATTGATGCTTCTGAGAAAATAAAGGTTTATGGATCTGTTGCATTAAAGGAAAAAACAATGCGGGCTGTCCGGGATCTTCCACTTACTGGAATTGAACCGAAGGACCGGTTACTGATCCAGAATCTTCTTGATCAGAATTCAAAAATGGCAGGCATATTGTATGATGGAAATATTGTCTATCCGTATGAAAAGTTAAAAAAGGAACTGATTCGTATGAAAAAGACAGATTCAATTCGAAAGATGTCAAAGCTTATGTATGAGTTTTTGAGCCTGCATTTTGATATTGCGCATTATAACAGGGAAGGATTTATTGACTATTATGATGGTGAATATTCTTCTCTTTATAATGAAACACTCTCATATGCAAGAAAGCGTATTCCGGCACGATTTTCGGATATAAACAAAATTGCAGAGGAGATGTAAAGAAAAATGCGGTCACTGAAATAGTGGCTGCATTTTTTGATCTTATTATAGTGTCAATAATTAACTTGTGAGACAATGGTTTTTTATATTTTAAAAACAATAAAATAGATTTTACAAGTGGTAAGTGCGGAAATATATTCAGTGGATTATCCAGATGCCGGTAGCAGTATATTCTCGTATAATAATTTTCAACGTCCATTTGTTCAATGGAAAATACAGAAATTAAATAAAGATTAAATATATTATTGAGAACACGATTTTATTGTGGTATGATATTATTGTATTCGTTTATATATATATTAACATCTGGCAGCAGTCGGATGGATTTCAGGATTTGAGTAGATTAAATGCTCCTGCGTTATGCAGGGGCTTTTTTTACTGTCTTAAATCCTATGTTTTATACGGATCAGTTATTGGTCCGGGAATGGAGGTTTATATGAAAAATCTTTTTTTGAAAGTCAAGGAAATGGATAATTTTCCACTCGAAGACGCGGAGAAAAAAGACAAATTGCTTCATGAGCAATTTGATCGGATCGTTTTTCATGCAGAAAGGATGGAGGATATTTCGGATATTCCGGATGAAACGCTTCTGTATTTTCTATCCAATATAGATACCTATATTGGAGGAGAAACACCACTTCAGGAAAAGCGAAACGAGATTGTAGAGAACTTTTTTGAAATGCCAAATCTTGGGCTAAGAGTTCTGTAGGTTTTTAGGGCACTGGCCCGGAAAGGAGAAATAAGATGCAGCTTATTTCAAAAATTAAAGATGATGTAGCTGACGTGGTACATGTACAGGCTACATCGGATTCTGGGGAGACAGTAAAAAAAATTCTTCCTATGAAAAAATACATTGAGCTTTTGACGGATTCAATGGAAGATTCACAAAAAATGGTATCCATTGGGCAGATCCCAAATGGATACCATGACGGTAAAGTCCATCCTTATGAACCGGATACATTTTCGGTTACGATTGCTTTACCAAAAGGATTACAGCAGATTGTTTATGGAACAAGCAGTTACAGTGTGCCTGTCCCGGGACTGGTCTTTGTAATTGAAGTGAAGAAACAGCGAATAATCAAATCCGTTGTGTATGCTTACAAGGGAGAGTTAACAGAAGATTCTCCATTATATCATTATCCATTTGGAAATGTATATTGTAATGGAAAAATCTGTTGGGGAGGTAACTCTCTTCCAAAATGTAATGTCATGAAAGATGTTGATAAGGTCATTGCATTATTTTTTGGATCGCCTACAAATGACGATCTGTATTCGCCAGAATCAAATTTTTTAGATCCACCAGAATATGTCCTGAGTCAGAGGGCATTTCTTGAATTTTTGAAAGGAAAGGATGAGTTTCCGGAGAACATTTTAATGGAAACCGGAAACGTACTGGCTGAAGTATTTTAATTTTTATAATGGCAGCCCCGCCGTCTCAGATGCGGGGAGAAAGAGGTAAAAAATGGATTTATTTGAAATGTTTGGAATTAAAGTAGAAGACCAGATTGAGGAGAAGTCAAAAACGTCATCTAAAACGGAAAACAAACAGAAAAAAGGAAAGAAAGTGGAGAAAAAAGCAGCTTCCGCAAAGACAGATGCAAAAAAGCTTGTGCTCCCCCTTACGGTTTATACAGGTTTTAACCGTCCGTTTTTAATTACGGGGACCGGAAGTACAACAGATAAAACATTGCGTGAGAGAATTCATGATGTGACAAAAGAATTTCATCCGGATGTTTTCACTTATGATGTTGTAGGGGATAAGGTATGGGTTGCTTTCGATCCGTCAAAGGAAGTTCAAAAAGGAAAAGTAAAAATCCTTAAAGAGTCTGAAATGTTCCTTGCCAATCACCAGATTGATATTTCGGGAATTGCTATTGATGAAAATGATATGGCAGATATTTCCGTGGTCGAGGATGTGTTAAAGAAGGTTCACCCAGCGTTTCAAAAAATTGGAGTTGTTTCATCAGCAGATGGAAAATTTCTTGCACCGGTATTTCACTGGGAAGTGCTTGGAAACAAAGAACTTTCATTCCCTGTCAGAGTATGTTTGTATGGAAGGGAAAATTTTCAGGTCACTCGGGAGGAATTTGGAAATTTTCTGAATGAAAAGGGCTACAACGTAGAAGAAGATGTGAAATTTGATGCAAACATTCTTCAACAGTATATTGAGACGAAGTACCCTGAATATGACAAAAAGCACACAAAACTCCTTTATATGGAAAAGAAAATATTGTGCTTCCTGTTATTTCGATACCGGAAAACAAAAAACCTGTTTCGGCAAAGAAAACAGAAAAATTTCCGACGAAGGATACGACGCTTTCCTTTATTTTTGAAAAAATCCCGCTTACACCGGAGTTATTTGGAGGGAAAGAAGAAGTATCAGAAAAAGAACTTCTCGCATTTTGTGCAGATAAGTACCCTGAATACGCGTCTGAATCTGCCAAGATTTTTTATGACAAAAAACTTCGGATTCTTTTCCCAAGAATTGAAGGCGCCAGAAAGGGGGCTTCTGCATGGGTGTAGAAACGGTGGTAGATGAGGTTGAGTACAAAAAACGTATTCAGCAGCCGTATGCTCTCTTTAACCTTGTACTGTCGGAAGATATTAGGTACCGTGTGGAATCTACACCGGTGTCCCTGACAGCGGCAAAGATTGGAGAAAATGACGGTGGATGGTACAAGTATCGGTTGCCAAAGATGCCGATGGGAATTTTAAAAAGCCTCTACTGTTTTTTTGCAGATGTAGCAGAAAAGTTTAAAACAGAGGTGCTGGTCCGGGTGTATTATAATCCGGCAGCAGAAAAATATGTTCTGGAGGTACCGGAACAGAAAACAGCACCTGGTCTTGTGGTAACAGATCAGGGGCTGATTCCGCAGTACTGGCCGGTTATGGATATTCATTCACATTGTTATTATCCGGCTTTTTTTTCGGAGACGGATAACAAGGATGAAAAAGGAAACCGGATATATGGGGTAATTGGGTCTCTGGATAAAAGACCTCAGTTACTGCTTAGGGCAGGAACCGGAGGATGTTTTGTGGAGATTTCGGATGTGGGAAAGATATTTGATACAAATGTCAGTTCTTCTGAGGACTGGTATGGGAGTATGAAATCCCAAATGAAAGAAAAAATACATCCGATAGACAGTTTTTAACGTTTTAACAACGGGAAAGGTGGTTTTTTATGAAAGATCAGAAAAAGAATGACTTAAAAAAGGCGGCAGAAGCCATTGAGCAGTTATATCGTGCACTCTCGAATGACAAAATTTCAGTTGTACCGGATATGGAGCATGAGTATATTGTTGTAACCATTAATGGTGCAATATATCGTGTTAATGTAGAGTGTGAAAATATACGTTCCATGGTTCAATCAGTTGTAAGTCAGACAATTTTGAAGATCTAAGAAAGGAGGTAGGGGCTGCCGTATGGCTGCCCCAAATTATTATATGAATATTTATGTATCCATTATAGGATTGTCAGGTGCTGGTGGATTTTTTGCTAAAGAATTTGCAAGATATGCAGCATCTTTAAAAGATGATGAGACGTTTTTAAAGCTTTTGCTGTTCGATCCGGAAGATGTTGGACAGGAAGATATAACAAAATCTGTCTTTCTTCCACAGGATGTGGGATGGAACCGGGCAGCAGTTCTTTCTGGGGCATTGCGGAAAGCGTATCCATCAATAACATGTATTAAAGGGATTGCCCGGAACTTTTCCGAATTCGAGACAAGTAGTGTTAAGAAATTGCTTTCTGATAATTACTATGAATTGGAGAAAGACATTTACTTTCTGTTTGATTTTACATGTGTGAAAAAACAGGAACAGGCAGTTAAAAAGTTTTGGGAAGGATGTAAGTCCTGTGTTACAGCCATATATCGGAGAAATTCGATTTCTGTGGCATCAAAAATCTCAAGCCTGGTAATTGCCAATTTTGATAAGGTTCCAGTAGGTAAAAGCAGGGATTCTCTTTCAAAAATGCTATGTGTCAGCAGAATCTGTCTGGCATTTATGGTGCAATTCCTGAGTGGAGGAAATATTTCATTTGATGATATCTATTTTGATGGAAGGTTTGGTGTCTCATTGGGCAGAAGACCGGCGGAAGTTCTGGATACAGCAATTACATTTGCAAAAAAAACGGACTCATGGCTGATTGTCTGCGTTGGAGCTGGTGGTACAGGAGGAAACTTTACCAAGGAACTTCCACACATAATGCTTGGAAACGAAAACGTGTCCCTTCTTATTATAGATGGGGATCGCGTGGAAGAAAAAAATCTTAAGAGACAGCCTTATGGAGAGCAGGATATCCAGCAGAATAAGGCAGATATTTTATGTGCGGATTTAAAAACGGATTATCCAATGCTTTCAGAAAGGATATTCTCATATCCAAGATACCTGGATACGGCAGGGGATCTGTCCGAAGCTGTTATGAGTTGCGGCGAAAATTATGATCATATGCTTCTTGTTGGAGGTGTTGATAATCATGCAGCAAGAAGAGTTATGGAATCCTTTCATAATTTATATGATTCTTCCGTATACATTGATGCAGCAAATGAGTGGTCCGAAGGACAGACAATTATTTCTGTCAGGATGGATGGAAAGGAAATATCTCCGGTTAGAAGTTTTTATTACCCGGATGTGCTGACAGATGCTTCACCAAGTGCTTCTGAAAGAAGTTGTGGTGCAATAAATGAAAGCAGTCCTCAACACATCTGCACGAATTTGTGCAGTGCACAGATGATTTTATCGGTTGTAGAACCATTGATTATGGATGGAAAAGTCCATGGAGGAATTGTGTATTTTGACACATTCTCACAATTTTCAAGGTTCCAGCCTCTTAAAGCGGAGGATATGGTATGAAAATTGATCTAAAAAAATATCACGATGCCATTAGCTTTTTGCGAGTGGTTCACAATAAATTTTGTGAATACAGTAACTGTGCGAATGAAGGAATAATTATAGGCGGTAATGTTATTATTGTATCCCGATTGGTATATGCTGCGGTGATAAGGTATCTTCAAGAGAAGAATTTTGTCAGTCAGGTACCGGATTTTATAATATGTGAGACTGCTTTAGGAGAAAACCGGAACAAGGTGCCAATTTATGATGTGGATTCGGACGTGGCAATGGGGATATATGAAGCATCAGCTGATATGGAGGTTAATCTGTGCAGGCTGCTCCCAGACTGGGAAAATGGTATCATTGATTTTTTACAGTTTACAGAAGACGGAGGCAAAAAGAAGACAGTAAAAGATTTTTTTGCTGAGAATCCGGGTTATAAATGGGCCAGAAAAATGGTTGAAGAACTTGTTAGTGGATTAGAGGAGGAAACCTATGAAGTGGATGATGTCATGTTTCTGATTAGTGATAAGGTTCCTGAGGTAGAAAACAAACTGAGGAGCAATCTGTCAGAGGAGGGAATAGAAAAGAAGAAAATCTTTTTTCAATTATTCGATCTGCTTTCAAATCTTTTGCCTGAAACCGAGGTTAAATTTGTGGATGGTAAAAAAATTATTGTCTGGATCAATTATGTCTGCTGTGATGGGTGTCAACAGAACGGCTTTATGATAAGTCCGGCAGCAGTCGGAGCCGGCATATGCCTGAAACATTTTATGGATCAGATATATTAAATTAAAAATCAGGTTTTTAAGGGATCTATGGATGCAATAGTCCGTAGATCCCTGGAAAGAAGGTATATATGGATAAATACACAAAAGAGCTTTTTAGTGAATGGAAAATTTTTTATGACCTCGATGATGGAGTAGCTGTGTATGAAAATGATACAGATGAAAAGCTTGATTGGAACGAAAAAATGAAAATAGCGTTCATGCTTGTTGATCGGTGGCTGGTAAAGCACCATATTATATCCAAAGGGTATTGTTTCATGAGTATCGAGGATCTAAGAGAATCCATTATAAACGATGAAGGAAGAACATATGAATATTTAGAAACTGCCTCAGAATATATGGAGCAGCGAATAAGTGACGTATATTCTGCATGCGGATGGAAACAGAGGGAAATTTGTGTGGAAGAAGATTTTTTCGCGTGGTTGGCGGATCGGTATCCCGAACTTGAAAATGACAAGGATGCACTTCGTGAAGAAATATCAGAAGAAGAAATCAAAAGATTTTTTCGACAGTCTAAATACGGTGAAAAGCTGGAAACTTCCATTGAAACAGTCTTGAGAAGCCTAAGGAGCTGTACATTTGAAACTCGTAAATATTATGAGTTTCGGAACAGTTATCTGCCGGCATTATCGCGGCTTATGGAAGAAAATCTTACGGAGGGAGAAAAATCACTTTATTTCCGTGTAGTTGACAGCGCCATGCAACCGTTAAGCAGAAACAACCCTGATGTTTTATGTAAGCGCCGGGGGCAGGATGAGTATTCGTTTAGTACGTTAGGGTTTTATTATGGAGACGCAGGGGAAGCAATAGATTATCATATGGCTTTGCCAGGAGCGTTGGTTGCTACCTGTGTGCTCAAATTATTATACGACCACTTCTTTACAGAAAAATTTAAGGAGGCAGTTTGATGGATCTTAGAGAAGCAAAAGAGGCATTTGATGAATTCCGTGAGAAAATAGAAATTTATCCGGGTTACGAAGAATTCGATTTCTCTGAATTTGACCAAAAACGTTATCTGTATGGTGTTAAAATAACATTTATTATTTTAGCAAGAGCGTTAGGGGTTACTACGGATCTTATTCCTGCTGGATCGAATGATTTTTACAGTCTCGAAGATTTGTCAAGTGAAGTTGTTGAAATTGTATCCAATGCGTTAAGAAAGTATGGATGGAATGTTGAGGAAGTTGATATTCCTACTTCCGATTATGACGAGGATACTCAAGAGGAAATGTGGGAGGAGATGCGTAAAGAGCACGGAGGTGTTTTTGAACACGTAGAAGAAGATATAGGAGAGTTTGATCTATATGGAATGCATAATGTCAGATTTCTGCTTGTCGAAAATGCCCATATCGGGAAAATTATGCAAAGGGCAGAAAGTGAAAATCTGACAGAGGATGCGGAGTTAAAAAAATTGATGGATCTGGTGAATTGGTTATTTTTAGAATGTGAAGCCTATTTTGATGATATGCCAAATGCAAGTGGATATACATGGGATGATGGGGTTTATCATACCTATCGTCTATTGTATGATACTTCTAGTGAAATGAATTCAGTAGGACACGAAATTTTTCCAATTCCGTTCCTGTATCTTCCAGAGATAAACCGGCTTATTGAAAGTCTGGAAAGTAAATATTTTTAACAAATACCCCGGAAATACTGTTTTTTCAGTATCCGGGGTAATTTTATAAAGATTATTGATGGGATGACGATAATCCGTTGATCTATTTATGTTGACTTTTTATGTGGGTTTATGCCTAAAATAGTCAAAATGATAAAAACTGGCTTGGTTATAAAGAAAGTGGGAATAAATCTATGAGAAAAATTTCGAGTGATGATTTTGAAGCGGCTATGTATGCCATGGATAAGATCAGAAAATCTTCCGGAAAAAGAGAAGGAGCATGGTTTTATATTACATACAGACAATTTTCATCGGAGATACATACTTATCCCGGAAGGGCAAAGGAAATTCTTGAACATCTGCTCTTGGATGGGAGGATAGAAATATATGCATCTAAAAAGCTAAGTTATAGGATATTGGTGCCCACAACTATGTCAGAAGATGATTTTTTAGCTTATTTAAAATGTCGCGAAACAGGCACTGCCGTGAAGAAGAATTGTACACTGGCAGAAATTTTGTCAGATTCTTCTACGGTCGTGAATGAAGAAGAAAATAAAAAATCAGGAGGGTGGAAACCCAGCCGTGTAATGTTGCAAAGGCGGACAAGCAGTGGAACAACATTTGATTATGGGCAATCAAGCGGGATGAGTGTACAAGATAGTTTTAAATTGGCAAGGGAGAGAACGGAATTTCTTCCTGTGAGAGATAGAATCAGCAATAAAACCTGCCATGAATTTTGATTCTTTTAATTAAAATATGACAAAACGACTTAAAAAATATTGAAAAAGCAAAAAAGAGGTGGTACAGATGAAAATATATAGACCTCAAACCATAGAGGTTAGAAATCGTATAGCAGAAGAAATCAGAGGAACAGAAGAAATTATTTATGTATGTAATGCAAATGAATACAAATTATTAAAGGAAATATCTGAAGAAAAATTTAACTTATTAGATATTCATTCTGAGGAGCATGAAATTGGTAATATATTGCTATACGAAACAGGGGAAACGTTTATTCTTGATGGATTAGGATACTTACGAGCGGATTTTAAGTATGTGAACTGAAAATTTACTAAAATTAGAATTGAAAAAGAGATTTACAAAGGACAGATGCACTGTACAACGTGTATGCGGCATTTATGTCGATGCTAATAAAAATAAACAGGCATCAATGAATGCCCAGTTTTTAAACCTGGACGAAGATGTAATATATGGATATATAGTGGCTCAGTTGTCAAGACAAAAATCTGAGATTTTTATAATGAACTGA
>CAMBAN010000002.1 GCA_945864145.1 uncultured Lachnospiraceae bacterium
GTTTTCACATCATGGAGTACATACTGCTGCGCTTCAATGGATGGCGCAGGTGCTGACTCCCAAGGGTATTTGGTATTAAAGCAAAGCTTAGAATAATTCCACATGCCATGCTCGTCGTTACTGTTTTTTACCACCTTTCCGGTACGAAGAATCGTCTCCCCATTTGCCTTGTGATTAGAAAAACAAAGTGCCGGTCCGTCTAAAACAGTGGTTTTTACTTCTTTTTCCTTCAATTTTTCCCAAGTACCGTTATTTTCCTTTGCTGTCCAAAACGGGTGGTCAGCAGGCAAATGCAGGCAAAGAAATGCTTTTCCAAGCCAAAATGGTGACTCTGCACAGGAATATCCCTGTACAAGAGGGGTGAACTGCCCATAAAAGCCAAGAGTCGGGATACCTTTATACAAAAAGTCTTCTCTGGTCATAAACTGCAGTAAAGAGCCGGAGGAAATACGTCTTGCCAATCCCGGGTCTGCCTCACTGTTTTTTAAGAATAGATTTCCATCAAAGGCACTGGTAGCAGCATTTCTGTAAATATTACTTCTGCCCCACATATTGGTAAAGCCGTCCTCATCAAAAAAGTCAGCATAAGTTTTCATTAAAGCATTGGAATGCTCCTCAAACCGGCTTGCCAAATAAGGCTCGTTTTCATAGCCATACCATACATTCCACAAAGGTGCATAGACATTGAATGCCCAACAGGAATAATAGTCAAAAGAATGTCCGTCACGATACCATCCATCACCTGCATAATAAGCCAAAATTGCCTGTGCATGCTCACGCATGATATCAGGATTGATTTCGTAACCTTCACTATGTAAAAATGCCATATCCAGCATATTAAATAATCGCCAGTTTTGCGGTACCGTATTGCCGTGCGCATATTCTAATAAAAAATCTGCAATGGTATCTTTTTCTTCTTTTGTGTAAGTATCCCAGATTTCTTCCTTGCTTATCCAAAGACAAATAACTAACGCACAAGTCTCTACCGTCTGCTGATAGGCTCTAAAAGGATTAGGATCCTTGGAAAGCTCCTTACACTGTGCATAGCTTCCTACATATACCTCATCTGTAGGTGTACAGGAGCGAAGCACGTGATTTTTATAATACTCTCTGATAGAGTAACCACAAAGCTCCAAATCAGGTTTGATATGAATGAGTGGTGCCGCAATAAAAAACGACCTTGCAAGTCCTTCAAAATACTCTGCCTTTTTTTCCCAGACAGCATCCTCACTATGAGGATAGGTAACTTTTGTTTCTTTTCTTGGCATGACCACAGGATCTTTTGCATCCTTGATATTTTGAAAAATACCTGTCAGTAAATACTCTCCTGCCTCTATCCAGCTTTCTCTGGTTAAACCCGTGTACGGACTTAACTCATAATCTACGGTTTTTGGTTGAAAAATCATAGTGCGCCTCCCTTTACCAGATAAAGAGCTCTTTATCCATGAGCTTCCAAATCGCTTCTATGAAGTAATAATCTCCGTAAATAATAGAAAACTCATGCTCTTTGTCGTGATAAGCTGCTGTACATTTTTCGAGTAAATTGTCGATATTTTCATCCCAATTACAACGTTTGTCAGCAAGTGTCTTTAAAAGGGTAAGCGCTGCTTCCTTATACTTTTCCTCTCCTGTATGATGGGCAATTTCCAAAAATCCGCAGGCGGCAATTGCTGCTGCTGTAGAATCTTCATATGCCGGCGATTCCGGTTGTCTGAAATCTACCGGAATCAGTCCGCTTTCCGGAATGCAGGAAATAAAGTAATCAGCTACCTTTTTTGCTGTCTCTAAAAATCTGTCCTTTCCTGTGTGACGATAGCTTAACGCAAAGCCATAGATTGCCCATGCCTGTCCTCTTGTCCAGGAAGAGCCATGCTCATACCCCTGTCCACCTACGGAATAGAGATATTCACCTGTTTTTGCATTAAATTCAATAATATGTTTAGAAGAACCATCTTCACGAATAAAGTTCTTTCTTGCTGTATCTGCATGCATCATGGCAATCTGACGATATCGTGGGTCATGCAGCTCCTCACTTGCCCAGTAAAGCAACGGTAAATTCATCATACAGTCTATGATTGCTCTACCGGCAAAGCTGCCATCCTCGTTACCATCCCAGTTATTCCAGGCACGGATAAACTGTCCCACCGGATTAAAACGTCCTGCCAGATTATCTGCTGCCAAAAGGGCTCTGTTTCTGCTCTCTGCATTTCCATCCATTTTGTAATGTGCTACAGAAGTAGGAAGCCACTTAAAGCCACTGTCATGGTCCATACCCTGATGATTCATGAGATTGGCATCGAGCTTTCTCTCATTTTCTATCGCCATTTCCTTATACAGCTCATCTCTTGTCGCATGATAGAGCTGCCAGAGCATACCGCCCCAAAAACCATTTGTCCACCAACAGATTTCCTTGCCACTTTTATCATCGAAAACTCCATTTTTTGTAGTATATGGAATTTTTCCCTGACTTCTTCTTGCTACTTTAGCCTCTTTGGCTAAAATTTTTTGATAAACCTCTTCTACCCAAGCTTGTTCCATTTTTCACACTCTTCCTTCCTGTTATTCCCAGAACCCCTCATTTTGTCAGATATTTTCTTATTATTTATATGTACACCACTTTGAAAGCGATTTCAAGTGGTGTAGTCACTAATTTTTTTTGTCTAAAATACCTAATTTACTGCAAAAAGATAAATGAGTGTCAGGGTAAGTCCAAGGCAAAACATGAAAAGACCAAAGGAAAGGCTTCTTTCAACAATTTTCATATCCTCAACAAGTTCTGTATTTTTTAAAGCAATTTCATGCTCATAATTTCTATTTGATTTTGGCTTATGTGCAAAACGCTCCTGCGCTTTGTGGATAACTGTTACCATTTGCGCCAGCCTATGTGTAAAAAGATTGCCTTCCGGCAGCTCATAAGGTAATGCTCTATCGCGATACACTGTTTTTCTTAAGATTACCACCAGACTATCAACGATGCAGTCCAATACTCTTGCCATTACACAAAGCAGAAAGGGAATAAAGCGAAACATCACATCACGGTATAGATACACTTCCATACTTACCCAATTGGGAATCGGATTGTGATAGCCTTTTTCCTTTTTATGAAGCATCAGCCCCTTTACTACCAGTAAATACATAACGACAGCAGCCAGCACAGATATCACGACACCTGTTAAATTCGTCAGGCTAAAATAGGAAATCTGTTCCATTTCCTGTTCTACATGCATCAGTTCTGACATACTGTCCATAATCCACTTACCGATATGATTTGGCAACAGTCCAATCAATAAAACGGGAATAGCGCAAAGTACCAGTGTAATCCGAGTGCCTGTACTTACATAGTTTGTCATATGTTCATATTGTTTTTGCAATTCATTGTTTTCATTTTTTTCTACAAACAGTACCACATACAGCTTTGTCATATAGGAAAGTGTCAGGCCGCCGGAAAACAAAAAGAGACTCTCTATTGCTTTTCCCGTTCCTGCCATATGCTGATATTCTACAATGCTCTCATGGAGCAGAGTTTTACTGATATATCCATTTAGCAAAGGAATACCTCCCACGCCTGCAGCCCCAAGGATAAAGCAAAGTTGTAAAAAGGGCTTTCTTTTTCCAAAACCTTTTAGATGATTTAACTCATAGCTTCCTGCCTTTGCAAAAATCACACCGGCTAACAGGAAAAGCAACAGCTTTACAAAGGTATGATTTACCATATGCAGCATAGTACCCCAGACAGCAAGCCCATTTTCCTCTGCTAAAAGTCCCTGCATACCAACACCTACAAGGATAAAACCTATCTGAGACATAGAAGAATAGGCTATGGTAGTTTTTAGGTTATCACTGCATAAGCCACATATACCGCCAAGCACCATAGTAATGATACCGATTACCAGAATAAAGAATCCCCACTGGTCATCCATTGGCAGAATTGTCGCAGAAATACATAAAAGACCAAAAATACCTGTTTTACTCAAAATAGCGGATAATAATGCTGTTGCAGGTGCAGGCGCTTCTCTATACGACATTGGCAGCCATACATGCACAGGAAATGCACCGGCTTTTGCCCCAAAACCTGCAAACATACAGCACGCAGCGATATAAAGCTGCGTCTTATCCTCTATAATCATTGCTTTTTCATATAACTCATGAAAGCAAAGCGTTCCCAGACTTCTCCAGACAAGAAGCATGCCCATCAAAATAGAAAGGCCTCCTGCAATAGCAATGGCAAGATAAGTGCCGGCAGCATAAAAGGACTCCCTGGTTTCCCTATGAAGTACCCACATAAAAGAGGTAAATGACATGATTTCAAAAAACAAAAACAGCGTAAAGAAATCTGCCGCAAAAAAGATACCAAGTGTTGCTACCAGGGTCAAAAGATTAAAAAGATAATACCGCCATCTTTTTTTGTCCTCTTTTAAATAATCCAAAGAAAAAAGGAAGGTAATCAGCCATGCAAAAGCTGTTAAAGCACCATATACGCATCGAAAGCCTGAAATGGTAAAGCTCAAATTTGTAAACATCTTCTCTCCTCCCTTCTACAAAAGTCCTTGTGCTACTTTTTCGAAAAAGCTCACAAATGGTGAAGAATACAGTCCTAATACAAGCATTGCTACAACGAACAAAATTAGAGGTACTATCATTCTCCAATCCGGGTCTTTTATTTTTCCCAGACTTTCATAATCAAAATCTTTTCCGGGAAAATAAGCCCTTACTACCATCGTCAGCATATAAATTGCTGTCAAAAGCGCTGACAGTAAAAGAATTCCTATCCCAACATACGCAAGCCTATTGCCACTTTCCACTGCAGCCTGCGCAAGATGCCATTTTGATACAAAACCGCAAAGACCGGGAACTCCCATGAGAGCCAGTGCAGACACGGTAAACACCCCAAATACTTTTGGCATTTTCTGTGCCAAACCATCTAATTCATAGATATAATTTCTGTGCGCCTGCGTGATAACTGCACCTGCGCAGAAAAAGGAGCAGATTTTCATAAAGCCATGGAAAACCATATGGCAAAGTGCCCCGAGAAGTCCAAGTGGTGTCATTATTACTACGCCAAATAAAATATAAGACAAATTGGAAATGGTAGAATACGCCAGTCTCCTTTTTATATGTGTTTCCTTCACAGCCATACTGCTGCCATAAAAAATGGTGAAAAGTACAATTCCCATCACCAGATACTGTACCCAGGTTCCACGCAGAAAATCTGCTCCAAAACCATAATAGGTGATACGCATAATGGCAAAAGCACCTGATTTTACAACAGCTACTGCGTGTAACAGCGCTGTCACCGGTGTTGGCGCAACACCCGCCTGCGGAAGCCAGGAATTGAACGGACAAACTGCCGCTTTTACACCAAAACCCATAAAGGTCATAAAGTATATCAGAAGCAATAAATCCTTCTTTTTACCCACAGCACCCATATCAAGTACACCACCGTAGGTAAAATCCAGGGTCACTCCATATTTAATAAGAAAAATCATACCGATAAAGGCAAAAGCAGCACCACCAAGCGAATAGTAAAAATACTTTCTACTGGCTAAAATAGCCTCTCTTGTTAAGGTATGCATGACAAGCGGAACAGTCACTAATGTCAAAAGCTCATAGAAGCAATACATAGTCAATACATTTGCCGACATGGAAATACCAAGTGTTACACCATAGGTTGCGGTGTAAAACAGATAAAAAGTATTTTCATGGTCCTTGCCATTTTTTTCATGCTCCATATAAGGAAAAGAATACAAGGTTGCAAGAGGCCAGAGTGTCGCTACAAGTCCTGCAAATACGCAAGTCATACCGTCTATCTGCAAAGCAATATTCAGCTTTTCACCTGCAAAATTAATGACCTGTAAATTGTCTACCATTCCCTGTGCAAGCATGATATACACTAAAATCGTATTCAAAAGCACATAGCCAAAAATATAGATTTCCTTTGTTTTTTTATCCGGAAAAGGAATCACAAATAACAATACCCCACATACAAAAGGGAGTAAAATCACAGTAAGCATAAGTCCAAGCATGTCTGTTTTCCTCCTTTCCTACATGAGTCCGGCTGTAATACCGGATATGAAATCAACGATTGGGGCCGGATACAGGCCAAGTAACAGCGTCAATACCGCTAAAAGGATAATCGGTATCAGCATCACTGCCTTTGGTTCTTTTCTTTCTGTTACTGATGCCTCTCCCATAAAGCTATTAATGGAAACAGGCAGTAAGTAACCTGCTGTCAATAATGCACTGATTAAAAGCACCACCGGTCCAAGCCACCAGACTACAGAAATTCTTTCCTCCATAGCGCCTATGCATAAATACCATTTGCTGACTACACCACTTGTCGGTGGGATACCAATCAGTGCCAAAGATGCAAAGGTAAAGCACCACATAAGCACAGGCATTTGTTTTCCAAGCCCGGAAAGCTCTGCCACTTTTGTTTTTCCTGTGGTGACAATGATTGCCCCTGCACAAAGGAATAAACAGCTTTTGATAATGGCATGAAAGATCACATGTAACAGCGAACCTGTCATGCCAACAGGATTTAATAAGGCAAGCCCAAATAAAATATAGGACAAATTAGATACTGTAGAATAGGCAAGTCTTTTCTTAAATACCCTCTCTTTATACGCAAGTGCTGAGCCCATCAATACCGTAATCAGACTCAAAGCAAGCCAAACTGTCTGTACCCAGGTTCCTTTAATAAAATCAGCTCCTACCACATAAAAAACCATTCTGATAATGGCAAGCACACCACCCTTTACCACAATGCCGGAAAGCAAAGCAGAAGCCGGTGCCGGTGCCACAGGATGTGCTGTTGGGAGCCAGGCATGTAACGGGAACATACCGGCTTTTACTCCAAAGCCTGAAATCAGCAAAAAGACAATGACAAGCATAAAGCCTGTATTACCATCTGCCAAAACAGCTGCTAAATCAAGACTTCCTCCTGCCATAAAATCCGTAATGTCTGCGTATTTATGCAAAAAGTATATGCCAAACAGAGCCATATAGGCACCACAGAAGGAATAGAACAGGTATTTTAGTCCTGCCATAATTGCTTCCTTTGTACCTGTGTGCAAAACAAGCGGAAATGTTACAAGTGTCATGAATTCATAAAAAAGATACATCGTTACGACATTTCCGGAAAAATCAAGTCCCATCAACACGCCATAGGTTAGAAAATAGAATCCATAAAATCTTTTTTCATGCTCCTCATGCGCCATGTAGCCGAAAGAAAAAAGGAGTACTAAAGCCATGACAAGTGTCGTCACTACAGCAAACAGCCTGCCCAAATCATCTATATGCAGTATCAGTGTTATCCCTTGTACTAATGAGAAGAGCTGATATTCTTCTACTGTTCCAAATATCGCAACAAGGGAACAGATGGCACAAAGAATCATCATGGCACCTACTCCACAAACCAATCTTTTTCTATTTGAAAACCATGTTTCCGGTGACAATAAATAGCCTAGTCCTACGCAAACAGGCAGAACGATTGGTAATAACAAAATTTCGCTCATACTTCGTCCTCCTATCCAAAAATTGCAAGACCGCTCTCTATCCAGTCAACAATAGGCTGAGAACAGCATCCAAGTATCATATTTATCACAATCATACACACAAGTGTAAAAGTATATTTTCCTTTATTCGGCATCTCTATTTTTTCCCTGTTTCCTTTTACCGGTGTATAGATACGGAGCACTGTTTTCATAAAATAAATTGCATTTAATACTGTACTGATAGCCAGACAAATCATTGTCGGTAACAGTTTCGACAAAGAAAGCTGCACTGCTGCCTGTGCAAACAACAGCTTACTGATAAAACCGGAAAACAAAGGAAGTCCTACCATAGAGCAGGCACCAATGGAAAAGGCAAGTCCTGCAATCGGATTTCTAAAACCACTTCCCGTCAGCTTTTCAAACTTTTTGCTATGCCCGGAAACATCTGTCAAGCCTGATGCTGCAATGAAAAGCAGGGATTTACTCGAAGCATGTGACAAGATATGGAACACACTTGCTACCATTCCCATGGTCGTGCCAAGTCCAAATCCCATATAAATATAGCCAATCTGTGCAACCGAAGAAAAAGCTATCATTCTTCGAATGTCATTTTCCTGTATTGCATTGACTGAGCCCATAATCATTCCAAGCAAGCCAAAAACAAACAAAATGTTGATAATCTTGCTGTCTACAATGATATCAAAGCCAACTACTCTGTAAAAAATTTTAATAAGCAGAAAAATATATCCTTTTGATACAAGACTGGACAATATCGCTGCACTCGAAACTGTTGCATTGCCATAAGCATTTGGCAGCCAGGTGTGGAATGGATACAAAGCACTTTTGATGGCAAGACCAACACAAATCATGGCAATGGAAGCAATCAGAGGAATATTATAGGTACCCTCTGCATACACAAGTGCCACACTTTCTTTTATATTACTCATCAGTAAATGTCCGGTAATGTCATATAAAATACAAAGTCCCATCAGTAGCAGACCGGAACCAAGCTGTGCCATAATCATATATCTGGTCGCTGCTTCAATCGTCCTTCCGTTTTGCCTTATCATAATAAGACCGCAGGCTGCTATCGTATTAATTTCTACAAAAACATAGGCTGTGAACAAATCGTTAGTATAAATCAGTGCAAGCAAGGAGCTTAAGAGCAAATTTATCATAATGTAATAGAGGTTGATTTTTGATTCCTCTATTTCCTCATCCAGATGTTGCTCTCCTCCCTTCAGGGATAAAAACATAATCATGACAAAAAACAGTGCCATGCCGGCTTCTAATGCCCCTGCTCTGATTTCATTTCCCCAAGGAGCCGGAAAATGTCCCATCATAAAGGTAAAGGACTCTCCCGTACCAAGCAAATACACCAAAAGCACAAAGGAAAGGCTCCCAATGACAAGCATTATCAGCGTATTCCAGATACGTGCTGCCTTTTTATTCATAATAGAAGTAAGCACACCAGAGCCCAGCGATAACAAAATACTAAAAAAAGGAAAATTTTCAATAAAGGTCATGAGCGATCCTCCCTTTTCAGCATAGTAGATATTTCATCCAAATCCAGCGTATGGTATCTGCGATACAAACGGATAGTCAAAGACAGCATCAAAGCGGTTCCTGACACAGACACCACAATACCTGTCAGTACCAGTCCACTTGGAACCGGATTGATATATTTGTCTACACTTGTTATATTGTCTACGACAATAGGTGCAATTCTGCCCTCTATATAACCTTTTTCCGCAAGAAAAAGATAAATAGCCGTATCCATAATGTTAAATCCAATGATTTTTTTAATTAAATTCTTTTGCAGCAACAAATTAGAAAATCCAATTCCAAACAAAATCATTGCCACTGCTTCTCCATAGTTTACAAGCAAATTCGGACCCATTTAAAAGCCTCCCTTCCTGAACATGGCATAGAATGCATACATGGTGCATGCAACCACTAAACCAACGCAGATATTCAGAGGTAAAATCAGGCCTGCACTGATAATGTCTCCCGGTGTACCAAGTGGAATTCCTGTCTCCAAATGATGTGCTCCACAATAGAAGGAATATGTTTTGGCAAGACAGTAAAAGGATAATGCCACAAAGCAAATCCATTTATAGGTCTTTTGGGTAAAGAAACGCTCTGTTTTTTGAAAACCAAAAGCATTCAAATACAAAATCAGCCCTGCACCGATAATCGCACCACCTGAAAAACCTCCGCCCGGCGATATATGTCCATTTAAAATGACATAAATGCCAAAAATGATGATAAGCGGAACCAGGAAAAAAGCTACTTTCTGTAAAATAATGTCATTTTTTGGCTCATAAAGACGGTCATTTTCCTCTTCTTCTTCTTTTGTCGTATCTGTTTTCTCATTTTTATCCAGCCTAAGCAGGATAAGTACCGCACAGGTAGCAATAAAAAGCACATTGGACTCACCAAGCGTATCAAAGGCACGATAATCCAAAATCATACCTGTTACAATATTTACCGCACCGGTATCTGCCATACCATCCTCGATATACTTTGCCGCTACCTCATTATTATCCGGATTTGTAGCATCTCCCGTTGGTGGCAGATAGGATACCATATAGAGTAAGATTGCCATTAAGGCAGCTACAAAAATAACAGAAATAAATCGGTAAAATTTGCGAAATGCCAAAATTTTATTATTATGCTCTACGTCATAAATTCTCTGATTTAAAATCAATTCATCATGAAGCCTTTTTCTTTGAAGCTCAACATCTTCCTTGAAGGGCTTTTGCGGCTTCATTTCCACCTTCGAAATATATGGATCCTTATCGCCATGATACCAACGCTTCATACGATAGGCCTTCGTTTTACGATATTCTTCCTCTGATAATAATCGACTCATTTATTCCCCCTGATTGTCCTTTTTTTGGTCTTTTGTCATGTCAGTCATGGCATGAATTTTCTTTAAGGTTACAAAAAATAAAATACTGGTAATACCGGCTCCTACTGCCGCTTCTGTTATTGCAAGGTCCGGAGACTCTAACAATATCCATATGATGGACATAATCAGACTGTAGGACATGAAAATAATGATAGAATTGAGCAGGTTCTTGGAAAAGGTAACAGAAACTGCACAAACAATTAGAAAAATAAATAAAATTCCCTGAAATACCTGCATTTACTCTTCCCCCTTGTCTATTTCACATTCCTTTTCTATTTCTTCATTGGTACTGACCTCAAAGCGTGCTACCATATGGGAAGCCACCGGTGAAGCAAACCACAAAAAGACTACCACAAGTATCATTTTTACAGAGGTAAAGTTAAACCCGGAAAATATCACAAGTCCCAGCATACAAAGCGCAATCCCAAGGGTATCTCCCAGTGCAGCCGCATGCATCCTGTTCAAAACATATTTGTAATGAAATACGCCAAACAGCTCAATCCCAAATACTGTCAATCCTCCAAGTAAAAAAGCGGCTCCTACCAAAAAACGTATCCACTCAAGTATGGCCATTTTCCTTCTCCTCCTTCTTTTTCTTTTCTGCATATACACCCATATATACCTTTGCAAGTAAGGTCACTGCCAAAAAAGAAATCATGGCGTAGATAATACAGATATCCACTAAATAGCCTTCTTCCATTTTGATTGCCAAAATAGCAATGATAACCATTGTCATGGTGCCCATCATATTAACTGCAACAATTCTATCTGCAATCCTTGGACCTTTGATTGCCCTTACCAGACATAAGATGACCATAAATGCCAGGATAATCGGCACAACGGTAAATAGCCCCTGATAACCTGTTTCAAGTAGTGTCATTCTGCTCCCCCTTCCTTTTATACATCCATTTTCTGTAAAAGCTTTACAAAAACAGAGTCTTCTATGCCCTCTGCAAAGCTTTTATCCAGACAATGTACGACAAATTCGTTTCCTTCGATTGCTACTGTAATCGTACCCGGTGTCAGAGTAATGGAATTTGCCAAAAGACACCTTCCCATATTTGTTTTTAAATTTGTTTGGAAATGAATGATAGCAGGCTCTGCAACATAATCAGAGGAAAGCATCAGTTTCATGGTGGTAAAATTTGCTTTTACAATTTCTACCACCAGAAACCAAAGATATTCCACCATATAGCCTGCTCTTTTGAAAATACGGATTTCTTTTTTGATACTATAATCCATAAATTTACAGATGAACCAGTACATACACGCCGAAATGACCAGTCCAAAAATCGTGATTTCTAAAGTAATGCGTCCATTGAAAATAACCCATAACACAAAAAACAAGATATACATAGTTACCTCCACCCCTCATCTATGATACACAAACATTAGCGGTAAATAATATATTTATAGATAGGATTACCCATTGATGAGAATTTCTCCTCATATTCTGTCATGATGTTTCCCTCACACATTTTTTCATCATGATGTAAATCTCTCGTGACTGCCTCAAGCTTCCAGCCTGCAGGCTCTAATTCTTCCAATGCAAAATCAAACAGCCCCTGATTATCTGTTTTGAACTCCAATCTGCCGTCCTTTTGTAAAAACCGGTCATAGCGCGCCAAAAATTCTTTAGAAGGAAGCCTTCTTTTTGCATGCCTGTCCTTTGGCCATGGGTCAGAAAAATTCAAATAGATTTTTGCAATTTCTTCTTTTTCAAATACTTCACAAATATCTTCTGCATCCATACGGATAAATCTTAAGTTCGGAAGCTCCTGCTGCTCCATTTTCTGAATTGCCCGTAAAAGTACCGTAGAATACTTTTCAATCCCAAGATAATTAATATCCGGATGCGCTGCTGCCATATCCATCATAAATCTGCCTTTTCCCATACCAATTTCTATATGAATCGGATTGCTGTTTCCAAATATTTCCTTCCAGTTTCCCTTTTGTTTCTCCGGCTCATGAATGACAAAACGACTGTCTGCAATTACTTCTCTCGAGCCTGTTACATTACGTAAGCGCATATTCAACCTCCTATTTTGCTCTTTGCGTAATTTTGCACAAATATGCATACACTTTTATTGTACCGCTTATGTAACCGTTTGTCACAACAAATTTTGTAATATCTTTCAATATTATTTTCCCTAAAAATGGTATACAATAAATGCATATGAATTTTTAAACCTGATTGATGACTCGGATACGAGTCAGGAGGACAACTATCATGCATCATAAGTTTATGACAAAAAGAACAGCTCTTTGTACAGCTGCCTTTTGCCTTACTCTTCTGCTTCCTATTACAACAGTTGCAGAAAATACCTATATGGAAGAAATGGAAGCACGAAAGGAGCTTCCCATAGAGTCTGACTCTTATGAGAACTGGCCTGAGGGACCAAAAATCGGGGCTGAGGCTGCTATCTTAATGGAAATGACTACTCATACGATTTTATATGCTAAAAATATAGATGAAAAAATGTACCCGGCAAGCACCACCAAGATTTTAACATCACTGATTGCCGCACAAAATTGTTCGTTAGATGAGACTGTGACCTTTTCTACCAGGGCTGTCTATGATGTGCCAAGGGATGCCTCAAATATGGGAATGGATGCCGGTGAAGTGCTTACCATGGAGCAGGCTCTTTATGGTGTACTTGTTGCTTCTGCAAATGAAGCTGCTTCCGCAGTCGGTGAGCACGTAGCACAAAAGCTGGGTTATGATGCCACACCGGAAGCTTTTGCTGCTCTCATGAATGAAAAGGCTGCTTCGCTTGGCTGTAAAAACTCTCACTTTGTGAATGCCAATGGCTTGTTTGATGAAAATCACTATACCTCTGCCTATGATTTAGCATTGATTGGTTGTGAGTTTTTCCAGAATGAAATGCTTTGCCAGATGTCATCTACTTCCTCTTATCATATTCCTGCTACCGCAAGGCAGCCTGATGATATCTGGATCAGCTCAAAAAATAAACTTTACAAGGGAAAAGAATACGCCTATGAATATTTACTGGGCAGTAAGACAGGCTATGTAGACAATGCAAGGCAGACTCTTGTTTCTGCTGCCGAAAAAGACGGCATAAAGCTTGTCTGCGTCGTCTTTAAGGAAGAAAGCCCTTACCAGTTTGCAGATACGGTTACTTTATTTGATTACGGCTTTTCAAACTTTCACAAGCTTTCTATTGCTGAAAAGGAAACAAAATATAATATAGATAATAAAGATTCTTTTTCTACAGATCATGATTTATTTGGAGACTCTGCACCACTGATTTCCTTAGACGAAGAGGCTTGTGTCATTATCCCTAGGGATGCCTCTTTTTCTGACCTGACCTCTACGATTTCCTATGAGTCTGAGGTCAACGATGATAATACGATTGCTACCATTGTGTATGATTATTATGGACAGACCGTCGGAAGCTGTCCTGTTTACTATCATAATAATACAGAAAGCTTTGTTTTTGATTCTTTGGAAAATGCTCCGGAACCGGAAACTACTATGGATGGTGAAAACTCCTCCAAAACTGCACTTTCACAAAATGTTATTTTTGTAAATGTAAAAAAAGTCCTGTTTATCCTGATAGGCATCGGTGTTCTTATTTGGCTTGTCAGCACTTTGATTTCTCTTTTTAACAGCTACAATTTCAGTACAAAGGGAGAAAGCAAACGCAGACGTCGTGACCGCTTGAAAGAAAAACGTGCTACAAGGAAAAAGCAGCGTGCGCAGGCAAAAGCCCGTAAGCGACTACTAAAACAACGCAGAAATGCCTACAAAAAAAGAAAAAAATCTTAGATTTTTTTCTTTTTTTGCTCTCGTATTCTTTTTTCCCGTTCTTTGCGGATAAGCTTTGCCTGCTCCTTTTTTTCAAAAAGGACGTCTACCTCTTCTTTTGAGATGAC
This sequence comes from uncultured Lachnospiraceae bacterium, assembly GCA_945864145.1. Lineage (GTDB taxonomy): Bacteria > Bacillota > Clostridia > Lachnospirales > Lachnospiraceae > COE1. Next base: position 14,305 of record CAMBAN010000002.1, read on the forward strand.
CTTCATGGTTTTTACTGCATAAGCATGATTTTCTATGTTTTTTCGAATTCTGATTTTTCCCTTCAGATATCCATGTTTTTCACAATAGGAAATGGCATAATAATGCTTTCCATTATTCATAGTGAACCAGTCTGTCTTCTTTTTGGTTGATTTCCCACAAAGATAACACCTGGTAGATATGATATCCTTATCCTGCATAATTTCAGTTCTGTCCTCAAAGGCTCTTGAAATATACTTTTCATAATCATTGAAGATAATTTTTACTTCATCTTCTTTTGTTTTTGGCACATGATAAATATCATAAGACAAATTTGTATAAAGCTCAGGTTCTTTTAGATATTCCATGATTTTTGCCGTATAATATGCGTCACTGTCCGCTCTGTGAAATGCTATTTTTTTCTCAATTTGCAAATAATCTATAGCATAAGCCAAGGTACGCCTTTTCTTTTTATCCTCATATGCTATACTAAAAAGCTTTTGGATATCATAATAGGGAATCGGTTTATCTGACAAGGGCGGCAGCTTGTAGAAATCCAGATTGCGCTGCAGTTCAAACAAATCCAAATCACCCCATGTGCAAAAAACAGCGTCCTCACCACACCAGGCTAAAAAATCTGTAGCTACCTCCTTAAAGGTACGACAATCCGCAAGCTCTTCTATGTTTAAATGAATGAGCTCTCCTGTAATCTGGTTCATGCTTTGATACACCTGTGGTTTTATCAGCTCATGAAACACATCTGTCTGTTCTCTGTTCTTATTTAATTTGATTGCACCTATCTCTACAATTTCAAATAATAGTGGACTTTCCTTTTTTGTCTTACTGTCGCAAGCCTGATTCCACTCCAAATCCAGAACAATATAATTCACAGTTCTGCTCCTTTGTACCTTATTTCTACTCGGTAAATATAGCATAATTTAAAGGTTTCTACAATATCGGAAACAAGCGGCTATAAAAAATCGAAGGAAGCTATTCTAAAAAATTAAAATACTCCCTCCGATTATTGATTCTTTTTGTTTATTTCTCAATTGCCTGTAACTGTTTTGCCAATGCCTCAATATTTCCTAATACTTCTCGACAACTACGCATATTATTTACTGTATTTTCTGAGGTACGAAGTCCTTCTGCCGAAGAAGCCGCTACCTCCTCACTGGTAGCTGAAAGATGAGTAATATTTTCCAAAATAACTTCTGTTGCCTGGGTAATCTCTTTGATGATATTATCCACATTATTGATATTTTCTACCAGATTTTTTGTTTCTGTATCAACAGATTCGAATTTTTCTCTTGTATCTTCGATTAATCCTGTCTGTTTTGTTACGGATTCTACCGATTTATCAATACTTTCATTCGCAACCTTCGTATCAGCACTAAGCTCATTGATGATGTTTGTGATGTTATTGGAAGCATCCTTTGTCTGTTCCGAAAGTTGTCTGATTTCGTCAGCGACAACAGCAAAGCCTTTTCCTGCTTCTCCGGCTCTTGCTGCTTCTATGGAAGCATTTAGCGCAAGGAGATTGGTCTGATTGGAAATGCTGACAATAGAGTTTACAAAATCCTGTACGGCTTCTACCTTTTTAGTCAGTCGTTCAATAGTCTGGGCGGTATTATTACTTGCATCTTCTACAATTTCTGCCTGTGCCTTTAACTGTCTGACTGCCTGTGTACCCTCTGTAATCAACTGTTCTGCTTTCTTAGAGGATGCAATCATGGAAACAGTACCTTCTTCTGCCTTTTCCGTAACCTGTTGGATGGAAGAACACATAGAAGCCTGCTTTTGAATTGCTTCTGCCGTGCTCTCGGTGCTTTCTGCAATATTATTCATAGAGAAATTACTTGTTTCAACGCTGGAATCTAATTCATCCAACATGGTCGTTGCACTTTCAAAATTCTGCATAATCTGTTCTGCAGTATTTCTCATTGTTTGATTATTTTCTTTGTTTGTTGCCAATGCCTCATTAATGACATCCATGTTTTCCCGTGTAAACGCAATGAGTAATTTGGTAATTTTTACAGATGAGTAAAAGGTTAAGCATAGTACCAAAATAGATAAGAACTCATCTGCACTTATTTGTCCAAGTTCTATAGATCTCTTAATTAGTCTGATAATATTTGCAATTAAGGCAATGCTATTTCCCGCTATTATTATTTTTTCATTTAAGTAAATAATCGCTGCAAATAAAATCGGGAACACATATACATAGATTCCGTTTGTTGAATTAAACAAGTCAGCAACAAAATAAACCACTGTTCCTGCAAGCAGCATAACTACACCACATTTTTTAGTTTCCTTTTCCTTTAAATAAATAATCTGAATGATAATAAATGCTAAAACTGCTGCAATAAACTGATTTAGTACTGCATAAGTTTTCTTCCCATCTATAGCAATGGCAAGTCCTAATGTTACCATCATATACAATAGGAAAATTGACAATATGTTTTTTACTACTAAATTGGCTCTTCTAAATTGTTCTTTTGTCATAGAAAATCCTCCATTTCGGTTCTTCCGTTCTCTTATAAGCTGACAAACCTATCTGCCTCGCTCTTTAGTTTTCCGGCAATTTCATTATTACTTTCCATTTGTGTGGAAATCTGACTGATTTCATCTACCAGCTCATTGGTATTGACTGCTGCCGTTGTTACTGCATTTGCACTTTCTTCCACTGCTGTTGTAATTGTTTGAATAGAATCTGTAATTTCCGATACAATTGTATTCAAATTACCTGCCATACTATTAAACTGGCTGACTACCTCATTCACATGGATAGAATCATCTCTGTACTGTTTTCCACTTGCTACAAATCTATCATAATCCGGCAATACGTTTTCATTCAGATACGTAACAATACCCTCCGAATGCTTTGCCAGCTCATGTACTGCGCTTATAACCATATTATTGATATTTTGAATGTTACTTGCCGTTTCTCTACTGGAGTCTGCCAGTTGTCTGATTTCTTCTGCAACGACCGCAAAGCCTTTTCCTGCTTCTCCGGCTCTTGCTGCTTCAATCGATGCATTTAAGGAAAGCATATTGGTCTGTGAAGAAATACTTAAAATTTCACCCGTTAAATCGTTTACCTTATCTACACTCTTTGCATCCTCCATCGCTTTATTTAACGCAGCAACAATGGTCGCAATGATTTCACTTGTATGGTCTTTATTTTCTATGGCTGTCTTTTCCAGCTCACTTGCTCTTGCATTCATTTCATCTGCATAAGCCAGTAATTCCTTAGAAGCCTCGGCCAGCTCTTTTACATTCTCACCAACATTTCCTGTGTTTGTATTTACATTTACCGCTGTTGCAGAAACCTCCTCCATAGAGGCAGACAGCTGTTCCATTGCAGCGGAAATATCACAGGAACTGGAATTTGCACTTGTCACATTCTCTGTAACCTGACCAACAATAGTATCCAATTCCTTCGAACTATTGGTAATCTGCATCATTGTATTATCCAGAGTTTCAATAAAGGTATCGATACCTTTTGCAAGCTGACCGATTTCATCCTTTCCTTCCTCTGCAATTCTCTTTGTCAAATCACCCTGTCTATTGTTAATGGCGGTTACCATTTCACTCAGTTTATGATTCATATTTTCTATTGGTTTTACCAATTCGATAATACAGAGATAAATAGTTATCAAAGAAAATATCAGACCAATTACTAATACCACTCCACTAATAGTTCTTGCACGATTAAAAGTGTTTTCACTTTCTGCAATGGCTTCCTGCATATCTACTCTGTTCATGGCAACCATTTCATTAAAAATAACTGTCAGTTCGTCTCCAATTTCTGTGAGTGTTCCATTGACAAGTGCTGTAGCATCCTCATCCTTATTGGTTGCACTATAAGTAATTACCTGTGTTAAAGTTGCTTCAAATTCACCAAAAATTGCTTCTGTTTCTTCAAAATTTGCTTTTTCTTCTTCATCCAAAAGTGCTTTATAATTTGCCATTGCTTCTGTAATATCTGCATAAGCCTCATCTACTTCTGCTTCCAGTTTTCTCATGGTTGCATCATCAGGTGCCAAAATATGTGCATTTGCAATGCGTTGCAAATTTTCAAAATCCTTTGCAATATCTCCAATATACATAATAGACATTGCATGGTCATTGGAAATATCTCTTGTTTCAGTCATGATATCCCGCATACCATCATTGTTTACCAGACTTATAACAATCATTAAAATGGCAATCAGGATAACCGGACCCATGATTTTCATTCTGACACTTATGTCTTTTAATTTTCTTTTTTTCATTTTAATAACCATATCCTTTCCACAGCCTGCAAGCCTTCAGGTACTTTAGTACCTTGCGCAGGCAGGCACAAAGTTTGAAACAAAATGTTCAAAATCCCGGTTTATAAATCTGCTAAAACTTAAATTTGCCAATCAGGTCATTTAATGTTGCAGCCTGAGCCGCAAGCTCTTCACTGGTTGCTGAGCTTTCCTGAGCTACTGCTGAGTTATCAGAAATGCTGCGGGAAATATCCTCTATTCTTTCTTCCATATTTTCCATTCTGTCTGCCTGCTCTACTGCATTATTGGCAGTTTTGTTAATCATTTCACTGATTTTATCTACTGCACCTACAGATTGGTCAAGTGCCTCTACTACACTCTGTGCAATTTCATTTCCACGCTCTATTTCCTGCGTAGATATATTGATTAAATCTCTTGTATTATTTGCTGCTTTGATACTTGCTTCTGCCAGTTTGCCAATATCTCCTGCAACAACAGCAAAGCCTCTTCCCACTTCTCCGGCTCTTGCCGCTTCAATTGAAGCATTTAAGGAAAGCATATTCGTCTGATCTGCAATTTCTTCTATGGTTGCAATGATACCAACCACCTCTTGTGAAGTCTCATAAATTTTGTTCATTGCCTCCATCATGGCATTCATCTGTTCCTGGTTTTTACGCATCATTTCTGTTACTTCTGCAGTTGCCTTTGCAGCGCTTTCTGCATCCTCTTTGCTTTCATTTACCTGCTCTGTAATGGAACTTGCAGTTTCTACAATATCATCAACTGCTGCATTTTGATTTGTTGCTCCCTCTGCAAGCATCTGAGAAGCACCGGCAAGTTCATCTGCTCCCTGTCCTACCTGTGACGCACTTGTCTGGATTTCCTCCATAACATTGGACATCGATTCCGAAATATTTAACATTGCATCCTTTAAGATTTCAAACTCTCCTACATATTCATTTTTTAATTCGATTTTCAGTTTTCCATCCGCCATTTGCCCAAGAACATTTGCAATTTCATTAATATAAAGAATATATTCTTTTAATCGTGTTACTGTCTTTTTTATAGAATTGCCTAACTGGCCGATTTCATTTTCCAGTGTAACTTCCATTTCTACATCCAGTTCACCTTCTGCCAGCTTCTTTGCTACATCGTTGAGTTCTTCGATTGGTTTTGTTATTTTAAAGGATATTTTTTCTACCTTTTTGAAAATAATTACCAGACTTGCCATGAAGATAATAATTAATGCTACAATCAAAAAAATCAGTTTTTGGTAATACTGGAAAAAGCCCATGGAAGAAAGCACCATATATCCTGTTTCCCCGATGTCACAGGTATAACCATATTTTTTATCTCCATCGATACGATATTTTAAAAAGCTTTCTGCGTGATTCAAAATTGCATTTACAAGCTTATCAGATGCATTAATATTTGCTACATTCTGCTCCAACAATTCTGCTCTTCGATGATAAAGCAGATTTCCTTCATTGGAAAACAAAATGACATAGCCATTTCTTCCTATTGTATATCCCTGCATAATTTCATTGATATGTGCCAAAGAAAGGTCTAATCCTGCCACTCCGAGCACGTTTCCATTATCATCATATATTGGTGTTGCTGCGCTTACTATCTGTGTCCCTGTACTTGCATCTGTGTAAGGCTCTGTCAAAAAAGTCTTTCCTGTTTCAGTACAAACAAACCAGGCTCTTTGTGTAATTTCAAAATCTGAACCGGATGTAAAACCATCTGACTGAGTTAACACATTTGCATCCACATCTCCAAGCCATACTGCCATAATATTACTCGGGTCTTTCTGCTGTATGGCAAGCATATAATCATAAACTTTCTGATAGTCACTTTCCTTAGTGATATTCTCCCCTGACTTTGTGCCGCTTAACAGGTCTTTCACATCCTGATTAACAGCTACCAGCTCTACTATTCTGTTATACTGGTTAAAAAAATCTGTAAGCTGCCATGCAGCTGACTCAGACTGTAGCGTCAGGATTTCTTTGTTATTGCTTGTTATCTCACTGGCAATCATATAAATTACAATCGTTGCTAACACTGTAAAAATGATTAAATTACTTTTTCCAATACTGTTAAGTAAATCCCCTGAAATATATTTATGTTTTTCTCTTAAAACTGTCGAAGTTCTACTCATTTTTTGACCCCCATAAATATTTTATATTTTTTCAAATTTATTGACTTCTTTGTGTAATCTCTTTGCTATTGCCTGATTACTTTCTGCCTCATTTTGAATTTTGGTCACCGCATCTGCCAGCATTGCTGCATTTTCTGCTACATGAGTCACATCTGATGCATTATCATTGATTGCACTTGCAATATTATTTAGTCCTTCACTTACAGTCTGCATGCTTTGATTGATATCTCCTGTATTGGTGGCAAATTTTGTCAATATGTCATTCATGCTGTCTGCATCCTGCTCGTATTTTTCAACAACCGTCACAAAGTTATCATAGTCCTTCATTATTTTGTCACTTACATAGTCCAAAATCGCTTCCGCACTCTTTGCCAGACGTTCTACTGCACTGATAACCTGACTACTAATCGTTTGAATATTATTTGCTGTATTTCCACTGCTGTCAGCTAAGGTTCTGATTTCTTCCGCAACTACGGCAAAGCCTTTTCCTGCCTCTCCGGCTCTTGCTGCTTCAATCGATGCATTTAAAGACAGCAAATTGGTCTGGCTCGAAATACTTAAAATCTCTCCTGTCAGCTCTGTAATCTGTGCCACACTTCTGCTTTGCTCTAATGCGGCATTTAGTTCTTCTCTGATTACATGCACGTTTTTCTCTACTTTATTTTTTCCTTCTACAGTTTCGCGATGCATCGTGCCTGCTCTGTCCTTGATTTCCTTTACCATTTCGGCACCTTCATCAATTTGCACATTCATGTCCTTTACTTCGTTCATGACACCGTTACCGGATGTTGCAATATCTCCGACAGTAGCCGCAACTTCTTCCATCACAGACGCCATTGTTTCCATCGTTTTGGAAACATTTTCTGCTGTATCATTTGAAGTCTCTGCTTCTACATTTACTTTTTCTGCTGAATTTTCCAGCTTTTGAGCTTCTTCCTTTAAACCACAAATTAACTGTTGCAATTCTTCTATAAAGCTATTGATTCCAACAGATAACTGTCCGATTTCATCTTCACTGTTTACAGGTACACGTGCTGTCAAATCACCTTTTCCATTTTTAATCGAGTCAATGATTTCTTTTAAAGCATTATTCGATGCTTTCGCCGGTAATGCAATACTCTTTTGAACAAAAAAGATGATAATGCTAATGAACACAGCAAAAATAACCAACAATATCATATTAAATATGTTGGTTCCGCTTATTCTTAATTCACTTTTACTACGCACTATATTTAGTTTTGTATTGATATTCTCTGTAAAAGCCTTTGCTGCCTCCTCAATGCTGTTATGATACACTTGATATTGACCAAGGGTATCTTCTCCGATTGTTTTACCTGCTTTCATATTTGCCAGCACATCATTTGCATAAGTGCAAAAATCAGCAACTGCTGCTGCCCAGCTTTGATAGCTTGTCATGATGCCACTGTCTCCGGTTTCTTCACACAATTTACCTAAATTGGCAACATAGGTGTCTACATTAGTTAAAGATGCTTCTAATGCATCCGTTACCTCTGCCTGCTTTATTCCGGCACGAATAGCTGTATACAACTGGATATTAGCCAATTCCTCTTTTGCCATGCCATATTCTTCTTCCAAATCCACATAGACATCTGAAAAACTGGTGCTAAATTCTCCCATAATACCAATCGCAGAAATGTTTGCCACAACAGTAGCCACATAAATTGCAGTAATTGCAAGTAATAAACCAAGTACTTTTAACCCGATTTTCTTTTTCATGAAATACTTTTTCCTCCTTTTCTGCATGTTTTTGTGCCTACTCTTTGCTGTTTATTTATTATTTTTTCATGCTTTATCAGAATATATTTTATTTCTATCTTATATTGTATCACAATTAATTTGTTTTTCAAATAATTTAAGATGTATAAATTGTATATTTTTTCGAAAAAAATACATCCTATAAGGATTTTTTCCCTATAGGATGTATACTTATAAGATGATACTCTTGTATTTTCATTCAATTTCTATTTCAAATACAACCGGTTTTTCATCATTTACTCGTTCTGTTGTAATATGAAGACCATATGCATCACGCTTAACATTCTCTATTTTTCCACCATCCAAACGATGTACTGCTTTCATGATACCATGGAAATTGGGTTTTACAGAAGCATCTGCTTCTGCCAAAGATTTGATGGTAAGCTCCTTCTTTCCATTCATATTTAAACAAATCGCATACAAGCATCCTCCATTTACCGTAAATCGTATGTCTTCTGAAGTGTAGTTTTTTGCCTCTCCATATGCAAATTGTCCTTCCGGAACTTCCGTAGGACCTTCTGCTGATTTTCTCCAAAGCTTTGCGCCATAAATTGCCTTTCCATTGATTTTTAACCATGCTCCGATTTCAAGAAGAATCTTCTTATCCTCTTCCGGTATGGTTCCATCTGCTTTTGGACCGATATTTAGCATCATGCGTCCGTTTTTACTAACAATATCTACTAAATCCTGAAGAATTTGAACTGACGATTTATATTCATTATTTTCTGTATAACACCACGAATTTTTTGCAACTGAAGTGTCTGTCTGCCAGATATATGGCATGGCATTCGCAAACTGTCCACGCTCAATATCCACAACAGCAGTTCCAAACGCAAATGCATCATGCTTATAATTGATTACTACGCCCTCTCCCCATTCGACAGCCCTATTATAGTAATATGCTGCAAATTTTTTCAGATACGGTTTTGCTGCACTATGCTGAATCCACCAGTCAAAATACATAAGCTTAGGTCTGTATTTGTCAACTAACTCACAGCACCGGCAAAGCCAGTCTGTCAGATATTCCTCGGTAGGTGTCGGCTCTGAATACAAATCATGATGCCCCTGTTCGGGCATTGCCGGCCAGTAAAAGTCACCTCTTTGTAACGGTTCCTTTATGTCTGAATCAAACTCCTTGCCATGTCCCATAAAAAACCAGTGTTCCATTCTATGACTAGAGGCACAATTTTGAATTCCCTTTCTGGCAAAAGCTTCGCTTAACTCTCCTAATATATCTCTTTTTGGTCCCATTTTAGAGGCACACCAATCCGAAAGTTCACTTTCATACATCTGAAATCCATCATGATGCTCTGCTACCGGCGTAACATACTGGGCTCCTGCTGCTTGAAACAGTTCTGCCCATTCCTCTGCATCAAATTTTTCAGCTTGAAACATAGGTATAAAATCCTTGTATCCAAATTCCTTTTGTGGTCCATAAGTTTTTATATGATGCTCAAATTCTCTGCTGCCCTGTATATACATATTTCTCGAATACCATTCGTTTCCAAAGGCAGGTACCGAATAGATGCCCCAATGAATAAAGATACCAAACTTAGCTGCCCTGTACCATTCCGGGACTCTGTAATTTTGAAGTGATTCCCATGTTGCCTGATAAGGTCCTTTTTCAATTACCTCATCAATTTTTTTCATCCATTCCTTTTGATTATACATTTTTCTTTCCTCCTCAAACGAATGAGGTCATTCTCATTGCAATGACCATGCCAAACACGGCACCTGCGAAGCAGCTCCGCCAACGGTAAACTGCCTAGCATAACAATAGCAATCGAACCCACGATTTTCAATGCATCGTCAAGAGACCCAAGATTGCTCAAAAAAGTGACACCGGTGATATACTGTACAGCCGCCAGGATAAGTCCAACAGTTGCTACAATCTGAATCAGCCGGGCAAAGCCGGAAAACAGACGGATTGTCCTATCCGGAAAACGAATCAGACCCAGGAGCAAAATGGCAGATAAAAGGAAAATAGGAATGCACTGATAGAGAATCGTTCCAAATGACAACCCCTGAAGCAGTCCTCCAACAACAAGACCTACCGGTAGAGAAATCAATCCTGCTAAAAGTCCCTTCAAAAAGAACGGACGATCTTCTTGCGGCAAGACACTCATTCCCACCGGAATGGTAAATACCAATGTGCAACCAAACATAGAAGATGCAATAATACCGGAAAACCGTCCGATTTCTATGTCTTGAGCCAAATCCATAGCAAGTTGATAGCCACCCATGTCAATGGCCAAAACACATCCAAACATAGCAGGATCAATTCCAACAGCATAAAAAATTGGGCTTATTACACTCCCCAACCAGCCAGATATCATTGGAGCAAGACAAATGATGCCAGTCATGGAGAGCGCCATAGATCCCATCAATAGAAAACCGTCGTCAAATTTCTGCCCAAGTCCGAATCGGTTCCCCATAATCTTTTCCACTCCACCCAGTACCGCACCAGCGGCAATAAAAATCATCAGAATCATACTCATGTTCATTAGCGCATAACCTCTTCAATACCGGAAATGTTCTCAGCCTCCGCAGCAGTCAGTCGGCGACCTGTCCAACGCTCTGCCATCGCATCGCTTGGCAGAATGTATAATCTTTGGAAAAATGTTGAATCACTGTCTTTACAGATTACGAGAACTGAATTTTTCTGCTGAATTCCAGTCAGATATACAAAATTTCGCTGGGCAAAAAAGGATAATATTCATCATGTGTTTTTCGTATTTCCTGACCAGAAAACATAATAGCAATAGATCCTGGTTTCATATCTGCAGCAAAACGCTTGCGGTTTCCAATAAAATAAGATTTATCCATAATATTTTCCTCCTAGCCTTAATTGTGACACCACTGGTGACACAATTAAACAACTCTATTACTTAGATTACAAAATATTATAAATGAATACAACCCAATTTAATCACTTAATTTGTACTTAATACAAACATCTTTTTATCGCCACTTCCTGTCCGACTACAAATATATCAAAAAAGAATGGTTGATTTCTCAACCATTCAAATTATTCATCAGTCTTTCGTTTTTTAGCAGCTTTAAATTGATACATCTTTTGGTCTGCCATTTCATATACTTCCCATATACTCATATCATTTCGGCCATGGTTATCAGACCAACCATATGATACTGATAATTCAAAATCTTCTATTGTATGTTTATTGTTATATTCATTAACAAAAATCTGCATTTGTTCGATGCAACACAAAATCTCCTTTTTCTTTGCATAATCTGCAACAACTACAAATTCATCACCTCCCATTCTCCCTACAAACGCATACTTCGAAAATGCACGTTTTAAAATATCAGCAAATGCAATTAGTACATTATCTCCCATACGATGTCCCTGTGTATCATTAATCTGTTTAAATGAATTAAGATCAAAATTTATAATAATCACAGGTCTTTTCTTTTCAGCATACATTGCAAAACACTCTTCGCAGCTCAGTCGATTTGCCACTTGTGTCAAAGCATCTGTATGTGCAAACTTCTCCAGTATTTCTATTTGCAACTTCGTACTAATTTCTCGTTGAAATCGAATACCACAAGCAATTAACATACCCATGATAAGAAGCAAAATACCAATTGGTATAATCAACTTTTGATTTTCACCCAAGATTAACGTATATTTATCAATCCAATATATTCCCATCTCAGCAAAAACGCAAAATAAAAACAAACAAATTCCAAACAAAATACTCTGCAATTCGCGCTGTTTGTTATTGTATAATTCCAAACATACACAGATAATACCTACAACAGCATCTGTCAACATAAGAACATGATAGCAATTCAAAGTACCTGGAAAATGTATAATATTGAATTGATTCAGAAACCATGAAGTGATACTAAAAAAACTCATGATAGCTGCCCCTACTGTTAATATCTTCTTCCTTCTTTCATCACATATAAATTCACTAGAAAAGAGTCCAAACCATATAGGCGTTATATATAAACAAATATATGCTACAATGGATAATAATTGATAGTCATCTGTTACACATAATACAATTCCACTATAGCATAAAAGCCAAATAGCAATTGAAACAGCAAATCCTGATAGGTATACTGCACTCCAAACTTTGTACTTTGATACAACTACCATTATCAAAGTAACCAACAACAGAACTACTCCAATTGCCAAAATCACTAACGATATTTCCAACAACCAAATATTATCACACACAATATTCTGGACATAATATTTCATATCCTGAATATATACATTAGATAACTTTGTAAATACTCCATTTTCACGGACATCCAATGTAATGATTAATTTTTTTCCATATGGGTTATCAGGTAACGCAATGCACATTCTACCACTGCCTACCAGTTGATTCTTATTATCTTCTTGTTCACCATATGTATAAATCAGTTCCTCATTTAAATAAACTTTTACAACTGAACAATGCGTAATAAATTCTAATTCAGCCTGGCGAAAAGGATACTCCGGCAATACAGTAGATAATTCAATATGATCCCCCTTTTTTACATTAGAAAGTAATTGTTGTTCTGGTGCTGTACAATTGTACACATTATCTCTGAACCGAATTTCCCACTCAGCATCTATCTTTATACGGGCATGATTATTATTTTGGATATTTCCCGACATAAATATCATCAAAATAATTACACAGCTGACAAGCAAAGCTCCCCAAATCTTACACTTTTTCATTCGTTCTCTCCTGTAAAAATCCTACTCAACTATAATCAATCTGGCTATCATTATATCAAAATGCGACCAATTTATTTCTAACTTCTATGCATCTTTACTCTTTGGCATTTGGAGCCAGATGTCGATGCTTTTTTGACCATCATCGACTTTTTCACACAGTTCCGTTACACACTCTCATAGCGTTGATTTATATTTTACATACTTTACAACCTTAACAAGGTCATGACCCATAATAAAAATGCAGCAATGACTTTATCAATCATTACCGCAAATAGTGAATGTCCCCAGCGGGAATCGAACCCACAACTACAGCTTAGGAGGCTATTGTTATATCCATTTAACTATGAGAACAAATATCAAATTTATGATATAAATACGGTCATTACGTAACATAATGACCGTACTTTTTTAGTATATCAGAACTTTTTACTTTTGCAAGTCTATTTTTTGGAGATTACTTACATTCCTTACGTGTTCGGAAAATTAATATAGCCCTGTAACCAGATGACACCTTTGAAGCGTCTGCCTACTGCCGGCTCTCCATACAGGTCTTTTCTGTTGATGCATATATCGAATGTCAGTTCGTTGCACTCTAAAGTCATACAAACAACTTCTTCCTGTGTTATACGATTTTTTTCTATTCGAACTTCTAAGATTTCTCCTAGTATGGAATACAGATCACATTCTACACCATATGGCATAAAATAGGTATCTACCAGACTAAATACATCCTCATTATGGATTTTACGTGAAATAGTAGAGTAGGTATCCATATCATCTAAGGTCAAGCTTTCCAAGGCATCTTCATCACCCATTCTTGCCTGAGCTATGAGCTGATTTCTTTCATTAGAGGCCTTTTTACTTTTCTGCTTTTCCTGTTCATTTTTTATAATCGGCATCATAATAGTACCTTGTACGGATAACCCTGACAAAGTCAGGCTTGTGCCCTGTACCGGTAGCATATTTAAACCATTTAATCTTTTGTATGCAATCATATTTTGCAGGTAGAAAATCAGTGATATCCCCACTTTGATATCATCACAAACACCTGCATAAGACTCTTTCTCAAAATGTCTTTCTATTGTCACATCCTCACAGGAGCTGACATGGCTTCCTTTGAGATAGGGGAAAAAGTATTCATAATAGAATACATTTTCCTCATCAAATTCACCGCGTACACATATACCGACATCTGTTAAAAAATCCAGACATAGTTCGGCATATATTTTTTTTTCACTTTCTGCAACAAAGTCTTTTGAAGTATGAAGTTTTTGTTCTTCCGGATCCTCAGAGTTTTCTACCGGATGCACGATAGTTTTTGTAACAACCTCTCCTATTAAGGACTGTAATTCTTTTCTGTCTGTTACTTCACTAAATCCTATTGCTCTTAAAAACTTATGCACGAAATCAGCCTTTCTTTATTTGCACACCTATCTAATTTCTGTCTTTCCTCCCATATATGGCTGAAGTACCTTTGGAATACGAATAGAACCATCAGCCTGAAGGTTATTCTCTAAGAAAGCGATTAACATTCTTGGTGGTGCAACTACTGTGTTATTTAATGTATGAGCAAAATACTTGCCATTTTCACCATTTACTCTGATTTTTAATCTTCTTGCCTGTGCATCACCTAAATTTGAACAGCTTCCTACTTCAAAGTACTTCTTCTGTCTTGGAGACCAGGCTTCTACGTCAATAGATTTTACCTTTAAATCTGCAAGGTCACCGGAGCAGCACTCTAAGGTACGAACAGGAATGTCCATAGAACGGAATAAGTCTACAGTATTCTGCCATAATTTTTCAAACCACATCTTGGATTCTTCCGGCTTACAAACAACAATCATTTCCTGTTTTTCAAACTGGTGAATACGATAAACGCCTCTTTCCTCCAAGCCATGTGCACCTTTTTCTTTTCTGAAGCATGGTGAGTAGCTTGTTAATGTCTTTGGAAGTTCATTCTCAGGAATGATAGTATCAATAAATTTACCAATCATGGAATGCTCACTGGTTCCGATTAAATATAAATCTTCTCCTTCAATCTTATACATCATGGCATCCATCTCATCGAAGCTCATAACGCCTGTTACTACATTACTTCTAATCATAAATGGAGGAATACAGTAAGTAAATCCACGGTCAATCATAAAATCTCTTGCGTAGGAAATGACTGCAGAATGTAATCTTGCAATATCTCCCATTAAATAGTAGAAACCATTTCCTGCTACTTTTCTTGCGCTATCCAAATCGATACCATTCAATTTTTCCATAATGTCTGTATGATATGGTATTTCAAAATCAGGAACAACCGGTTCTCCATACTTCTGAATTTCAACATTTTCTGAATCATTTTTTCCGATAGGTACACTTGGATCGATGATGTTTGGAATTGTCATCATAATCTTTGTTACCTTTTCGTTAAGTTCCTTTTCCTTTTCAGCAAGCTCTTCTAATCTTTGAGCTTCTGCTGCTACCTGCTTCTTTACTTCCTCTGCTTCTTCTTTTTTTCCTTGTGCCATTAATGCACCAATCTGCTTAGAAAGCTTATTTCTTTCTGCTCTTAAATTATCTGCTTCCTGCTGTGTCTTTCTAGCCTCTGCATCTAACTCAATTACTTCATCTACTAATGGCAATTTATGGTCTTGAAATTTTTTCTTAATGTTCTCCTTTACTGCATCCGGATTTTCTCTTAAAAATTTCATATCTATCATATCTGTTTCCTCCCTATGTGACCTGTTTCTTCTATCATAAACAGGTACGCTTCTTTCATTATAAATTTTTTTTCAGTTCTTGCAACTATTTATTTCAATACAGTCTGAATAACAACAGAAGTATCCTTAATCAAATCAATTAATTTTTCTTCTGTAACCGTCTGTCCAAATTTGTCTTCTAATACACGAAGCACCGGTCTTTCAGGGAAATGATTATTCTGTCTGACAACCACAGCTTTTTCTCCTGTATTTGTCATTACCTTTGAGCCAACCGGATAAACGGCAATCATCTGTAAAAAGGTTTGTACAATATCATTATCATACCAAATTCCACTATAATTTCTGATGCAGTTAATCGCTTCATGTACTCGCACTCTTGCTTTTCCAATTCCACAAATCAATTCATCAAATTCATCACAAACACCAAGTACCTGACATGGTCTGGACATCAAATCCGTTCCCAAAGGATATCCGGAGCCATCCTTATGCTCATGATGATTTAATATCATATTTTTTGCTTCTTCAGAAACCCAGTCTTCTTTCTTTACTGCTGTATACGCATAAATGGTATGTTTCTTGTATTCCTCTTGTTCCTTTGCAGGTAAAAAATGAATATCCTGGTCTTCATAACGAACTACTAAATAACGTAAGCCTAAATCATGAATCAAAGAACTGACACTAATGTCATAAACATCTTTTTTTGACATTTCCAGTTTTAATGCAACTAAAGTAGCTGTTGTACATACAGAAAGTGAATGTTCGTAAATATCAGCACTTCTTTCCTTTACATCATATACTTTTTCCATTACAGAATTTTCTTCCAAAATATCTGTAATAATATTTTGTGCAGTTTCTGCTAACTGCTCCAAACCTTCTGTATGTTGATAAACATGCATCTCAAGAATATCTTTTACTTTATCCTTGATTTTGCGTTCTACGTCATCACGCAAAATTTTAATCTCTTCCATAGAAATTCTTGATGGATTTTTTGCCACAGGTTCTTTCTTAGTCTTTGTTTCTTCTTTTTCTTCCACTTTCGATTCTGTCTCAATTGCTTTTTCTTCTACAACAGAATTTTCTTTCTGCGCAACTTTATCCTCAATATATACAGTTACTATAGACAAATCTTGAAGCTTTTGAATATATTCTTCTTTAATTTCTGTCCCTTTGGTCAGCAGAACTGTATAGTCCTCCTGCATGACGTCTCTTGCCAGTATGTCTCCCTCTTTTAAGCTATCTACCGTTACTAATTTCATCTTTACGCCCTCCAGTTTATTCCCCTTCTGTTACTTCCGTGTTTCCTTTCATTGCTCTCTCAACAGCAACTTTTTCTTCATTACTTAATGGAATATTTGAATCACCATTAGTTACTCTCTTTGTATAAGAATAGCAGCCTGCACTACTATGGACTGAGTTAATGATTACACCATCATTTTTCTCATCTAATAATGCAATCGCAAAGCTAAGCTTACCGCCCATTTCCTTAAAAGCATCATATTTTACTAATCCTAATTTTTGGAAAGTAGTCTTATGTTTTGCAAATAGCTCCTCAATATCTCTCTTATTTTTTTCTACACCTGCTTTGATAAAGACATTATCTTCATATAATGCCATAATATCCTTTTCCAAACTACTTGCATTCTTACCCTGCATGAACTTTCTATATTTCTTTTTGAATGCATTTATTTGCGCAAATGCAACAATTACTAAAACGAAAAGTACAATGGAAATAATCGCCAATACTAATAATAAAATACCAATATCTACATTTCCTAAACCAATCATACTTAAAAAACTACTGTTCATCTCTGGTTGTCCTCCATTAGTCTTTTTGCTCCATAGTAGCTAAGAATTCTGTTAATCTTTCTAAGTCTTCATTAGAATAGAACTCTATTTCAATTTTTCCTGCTCCGTTATTGCCTTTGGCACTGATTGCTACTTTTCTGCTCATACGTTCCTTTAACTTATTTTCAAGGTCCTGATAAATATATAATAAACTCTTTGGTGTTTCTTCCTTAGGTGGTTTTTGTTTAGGATTTGTAATACTTTTTACCAGCTTTTCTACTTCACGCACACTGAGTTTTTCGTCAAAAATTTTCTGTGCAATTTGTAGCTGTAACTCCGGATCTTCAATCGTTATCAATGCTCTTGCATGTCCGGTCGAAAGCATGTCATCAATAATCATTTGCTGTACACCATCACAAAGTTTTAATAAACGCATACTATTTGTAACTGCTGTACGACTCTTAGATACTCTCTCTGCTACTTCATCTTGCTTTAAATTGAACTCTGTTAGAAGTCTCTTATAAGCAAGTGCTTCTTCAATAGGATTTAAATTTTCTCTCTGTATGTTTTCAATTAGAGATATTTCTACAATTTCCTGATTAGAATAATTTTTTACAATAACAGGTACTTCCTTTAATCCGGCAAGCTTTGCTGCTCTCCATCTACGCTCACCTGCTATGATTTCAAAATAATCTCCTCTATCTTGTACTAAAATTGGCTGCAATAATCCAAACTGCTTGATTGAATCAGCTAATTCCTGTAATGCATCTTCATCAAAATTTTTTCTTGGCTGTTCTCTATTAGGCTCAACTTTATTTATTTTCACAAGCATTTCTGCATGTTTACTCGTAGTTTCTTCTTTTTGTTGTTGCGGTTTATTGCTGATTACCATTTCACCCGCAGGAATTAGTGAATCCAGCCCTTTACCCAATCCTCTCGCTGCCATACTTTATCCTCTCCTTCTACTGATCACTTCTTTTGCTAATGCCATATAGCTTTCCGAACCTGCCGACTTTGGGTCATACAGATTGATTGGCAATCCATAGCTTGGTGCTTCTGCCAATCGTATATTTCTCGGAATAACTGTTTTATATACATTTTGTTTTAAATGATTTTTTACATTTTCTACGACTTGTGCAGACAAATTGGTTCTGGAATCATACATAGTAAATACGACTCCTTCCATTTCCAAATCAGGATTTAATCTTTCTTTTACTAAATTTACAGTGTGGATTAACTGACTGAGTCCTTCCAATGCATAATATTCACATTGAATTGGAACTAAAATAGAATCTGCTGTTGTCATAGCATTGATGGTCAGCATGCTTAAAGATGGCGGACAATCGATAATAATAAAATCATATCTGTCTTTTATGTAATCTACTTCATTTTTTAAAATAAATTCTTTCTTTTCTACACCAATTAGTTCAATCTCTGCTGCTGCAAGGTTGACATTAGATGGGATAATGGAAACATTTTTTATTACATCTTTTAGTAAGCAGTCTTCAATAGAACAATCTCCTAAAATCAGCTCATAAATTGTATTTTCCAAATTATTTTTGTCAATACCATATCCACTGGTTGTATTTCCCTGTGGGTCAATATCAATAACTAATACTTTTTTCCCCTTTGCCGCGATACATGCAGATAAATTAATAGAAGTGGTGGTCTTTCCAACGCCGCCCTTCTGATTAGCAATCGCTATGATTCGTCCCATATTGTTCCTCCCATTCTCTGGCACGGTTTATTTTTTTATTATAGCACTTCTATTCTTATTAAGCTATAAAGTTTTATGTATTTTCTACGATTACATAAAATGTTTCACGTGAAACATTTTATGTAAATATCATTTTATTCATATTGCTCAAAAAAGGAGATTATTCAAAAGTAAATTGCTTTCACCACTGAACTTATAATTTCCTATTTTTATAAAAAGAAGGAATGTTTCACGTGAAACATTCCTTTATGTCATCAATTTATGTTTGATTAATGGATTTTAACAAGCCCATTTCGAATAGCAAAGATAGCTGCCTGCGTTCTATCGGAGCAGTCAATCTTTTTGAATATATTGGATAAGTGATTTTTTACAGTTCGTTCACTGATTCCCATCTTCTCTCCAATTTCCTTATTTAGTAAACCAAGTGCTACATAACGAATAACATCTTTTTCTCTATCTGAAAGTTTATTAAATTTGTCTGCTTCCATATCTCTTGCCATAAGCTTTGCATTAAGCAAAGGAATCAGACTAGGTTGAATAAATCTCTTACCGGCGCAAACATAATGAACCGCTCGTAAAAGTTCTACACTATCTGAACTTTTTAAAAGATATCCATCAATATCTAAGTCGATACAAGAAACCAGGAAATCAATATCGTTATTTGAGGTCAATATCAATACCTTGCTCTTCCATCTTTTCTTTTTTAAACATTTTAAAAATTCAATGCCATTCATTTCCGGCATATTGATATCCAAAATAATTAAGTCGGGTTTATCTTCCTTTTCGCAAAGTAAGTTCAGAGCCTCTTTTCCATTACCGGCCTCTAAGACAACTTTACAATCGCCTTCAAACTCCAAAAGTTTACGGATACCTTCTCTTACCATTTTGTGGTCATCGACCAACATTATCTTAATCATAAAAACACCCTCACATTCCAGTACTTCTCTTTTAAGATAATGGTTCTTTAGAAGGTAATCCTGCTTTACGAGGATATTTTTTAGGAGTAGTTTTTACTTTTTTTATCTGAAATAAATTTCGATAAATATCCGAATGCGGAAGCGTAAATTCAGTCTGTTCTCCAATTTCACCACCCAGAAGCTTGATTGCTCTATCCGCATTTTTCGCTTCTTCTACAATTTTTTCAGACTTATAAGAAATAAAGCATCCACCACAGGTAACATACGGCAAACAATACTCACTCAAAGTTGCTAAATTTGCTACTGCCCTGGAAACACACAAATCATAACCTTCTCGTTTTCCTGCTTCTTTCACATAGTCCTCTGCTCTACTATGTACAGCTTCTATATCAGTTAATCCCAGCTGCATAATAACTTCATTCAAAAATTTAACTCTCTTGCCCAAAGAATCTAATAAAGTAATCTCCAGATTTGGAAAAGCTATTTTTAATGGAATACCAGGAAATCCTGCACCTGTTCCTATATCAATCACTTTTCTCTTTTCTGTGCAGTCAACTGCTTTACACAAAGACAGACTGTCTAAAAAGTGTTTTATGACCACTTCGTCAAACTCTGTAATAGCAGTAAGATTCATAAAACTATTCCACTCAATTAATAATTCATAATATTTTATAAATTGATTCACTTGCTCATCAGAAAGTGTAATTCCAAGCTCAGCTAAGCCATCATAAAATACCTGCATACGATATTTATCCATTTTTACCTCAATCTCTATCTATTCTTTTTTCTGTTTTGATCCATAATGCTCCAAATAAACTAGTAATACAGAAATATCAGCCGGTGAGACACCACTGATACGCGAAGCCTGTCCAACAGAAACAGGCTGAAATTTCTTTAGCTTCTGTCTTGCTTCCAAACGTAAGCTTTGGATATCATCATAATCAATAGAAACAGGTATTTTTTTATTTTCCATTTTTTTATACTGTTCAACCTGCTTTAATTGTCTTTTGATATATCCATCATATTTAATATTGATATTAATCTGTTCTATCACATCAGGAGAAAGTGGCTTTCTATCAGGATCAATTTCCGCAAGCATTTCATAAGATAATTCCGGTCTGCAAATCAATTCCGCAAGAGAAGCTGCTGTTTTGAGCCCTGAGCTTCCTTTACTCTCCAAAAATGCCTGCACCTCATGGTTAGCACCAACCTTCGTCTGATAAAGACGTTCTGTTTCTTCCTTAATTAATGTCTCTTTTTCACAAACATAATCATACTGCTCTTTTGTAACAAGACCTGCCTCATAACCAATCTTTCTCAGTCTCAAATCAGCGTTATCCTGACGAAGAAGTAAACGATACTCAGAACGTGAAGTCATCATACGATATGGCTCCAAATTTTCCTTTGTAACCAAATCATCTACCAAAACGCCAATATACGCTTGTGAACGGTCTAAAACAATCTGCTCTTTTCCCTGTACAAAAAGACCGGCATTCATACCGGCAAGCAAACCTTGTGCTGCTGCCTCTTCATAACCACTGCTGCCATTAAACTGTCCGCCACTAAACAAACCTTGAATCGATTTAAATTGTAAAGTAGCATAAAGCTGTCCCGGATTGATGCAATCATACTCTATTGCATATGCATTTCTAACAATTTTACAATGTTCCAGTCCCGGAACTGTACGATACATCGCAAGCTGTACATCTTCCGGTAAAGAAGAACTCATTCCTCCTACATACATTTCGTTTGTATGTAAGCCTTCCGGTTCAATAAATACCTGGTGTCTTTCCTTGTCGGAGAATTTTACAACTTTGTCCTCAATAGACGGACAGTATCTAGGTCCTGTTCCTTCTATAATTCCAGCATAAATAGGAGAACGATCCAAATTATTTCTAATAATATCATGTGTATTTTTATTGGTATAGGTTAACCAACAAGAAACCTGATCAATCTGTACATCCTCTGGATTTGTAGAAAAAGAAAAAGGAACCACTCTTTCATCACCAAACTGTTCCTCCATCTTAGAAAAATCAATGGAACGTTTATCCATACGAGCCGGTGTACCTGTTTTGAAACGACGCATTTCAATTCCAAGCGATTTTAAAGAATCCGTCAGATAATTCGCAGCCTGCAAACCATTAGGACCAGTATAAGTAATAGCTTCTCCGCAAAGACAACGTGCTTTTAGATAAGTACCCGTACATAAAACAACTGCCTTTGCTTCATAGATTGCCCCTGTATACGTTTTTACCCCTGTGATTTTTTTAGTAGCAAGTCCATCCGGTGTTTCTAAATCCTCTGCCAAGAGTTCTACTACTTCTGCTTGTTTAATTGTCAAATGCTCCTGATTTTCCAAAACCTTTCGCATAGCTCTGGAATACTCAGCTTTATCTGCCTGTGCTCTTAAAGAATGTACTGCAGGACCTTTAGAAATATTTAACATCTTTGATTGAATAAAGGTCTTATCAATATTTTTACCCATCTCGCCACCTAAGGCATCCAACTCACGTACCAGATGACCCTTAGAAGAACCTCCAATATTCGGATTACAAGGCATTAATGCAATACTGTCTACACTAACTGTAAACACAACTGTTTCCAGTCCCATACGCGCACAGGCAAGTGCTGCTTCACAACCTGCATGTCCTGCACCAACTACACACACATCTACTTTTTCTCTTATCTCAGGCATTTATACCACACTTTCTACTTCCTATTTTCCCATACAGAATTTACTAAATATTTCTTCCACCAAATCATCTTCGACTTCTTCTCCGATAATTTTTCCTAATGAAGCATAGGCACTCATCAAATCGATGGAATAAAAATCCTCCGGCATATCATCTGCCAGACTTTGTTTTACCATTTGCATACTTTCATAAGCCTCCTCCAAGGCCTCTTTATGACGCTTATTGGTAATGTAAAGCTCATCATTAGTAGCAATTTTTCCAGAAAAGAACATATCCTTAATCGTCTGTTCAAAAACTTCCATTCCTGTACTTTCTTTTGCAGAAATACGAAGCACCGTCAATTTCTCATTCTTATAGGGAAGCTCTGACTGCTGCATCTTTTCATAAGCTCTGGAAAAATACTCTTTTATCAGATTTTCATCCACAACAGACTCTAAATCTGTTTTATTTAAAAGAACAATTACTTTTTTATCTTTAATTAAAGAAATAATCTTTTCATCATTTTCATCTAATGGCAGTGAGGAATCAACCACATAGATAATCAAATCAGCATTCTGTGCATATTGAAAAGCTTTTTCCACACCAATTTTTTCAACGACATCCTCTGTATCACGAATACCGGCTGTATCAATAATATTTAAACCGATACCATGTAACCTGATGCTTTCCTCTAATACATCTCTTGTAGTTCCCGCAATATTGGTAACAATTGCCTTATCCTCACCAAGTAATGCATTTAATAAGGAAGATTTTCCTGCATTTGGTTTTCCGACAATCACTGTATTAATGCCATCTTTAAGCATTTTCCCGTTATCTGCACTATCAATCAGCTTTTTTAAGGTCTGACTGATTTGCTCTGTTTTTTGGGCTAATCTGTCATGGAAACCATCTAAGCTTATATGCTCCGGGTCATCTAACGCTGACTCAATAAAAGCAATCTCATAAATTAACTCATCTCTTAACGCATGCACCTTTTCAGCGACAGCTCCCTTTAACTGTTTCACAGAGGCTTTCAAAGCGAATTCATTTTTTGCATGAATCAAATCCATAACAGCCTCAGCCTTTGATAAATCGATTCTACCATTTAAAAAGGCTCTTTTGGTAAACTCACCGGGCTCTGCCAAACGACAGCCGTTCTTTAGAACGACCTCTAAAATGCGGTTCATAACTAAAATACCACCATGACAGTCTATTTCCACAGTATGCTCTCTTGTATAAGTATTAGGAGCTTTCATAACAGCCACCATAACCTCATCAATCATTTCTTCGCCATCATAAATATAGCCATAATGAATGGTATGGCTTTCTACTTCTGACAATTTTTTTATTCTGTTTTTGGAACGATAAACGCGGTCTGCGATGGAAATTGCATCCTCTCCACTCAATCGGATAATACCGATACCGGAGTCACTGACAGCAGTCGCAATTGCAGCTATTGTATCTGTTTTCATGAAACGCCTTCTTTTTATTGATTATTAAACATAGATAGTTTATTTTATCTCATTTTATTGGGCTTTTCAACCGGACAATCACGAAAAAAAAGAGATAATACGCCTTTTAAATGATTATGTAAATAGACCTCTTCCTAAAAAATACTTTGTATACAAAAAAAACCAAATTTTAAAAATGTAAGTGCTTTCATTTTTTATAAAAAAGTAGTAAACTAAAAGTACGCTTTTACTATAAAATTGATAAATGAAATTAAAAAATTTATTTTGGAGGTATACCATGAACATTTTAGTAATCAATTGCGGTAGTTCATCTTTGAAGTATCAGTTAATCGACAGCGATTCTGAAGCAGTACTTGCAAAAGGTCTTTGTGAAAGAATCGGTATCGAAGGAAGTGTTTTAACACACACAGCAGCAGGAAAGGATAAGGTAGTTATCGAAACACCTATGCCAACACATACAACAGCTGTAAAGCTTGTTATTGATGCCTTAACAGATGCCAATCATGGTGTTATCAACTCTGTTGATGAAATTGCAGCAGTTGGACACAGAATTGTACATGGTGGAGAAAAATTCACTTCCAGTGCTATCATCACTGATGAAGTTATTAAAAATATCGAAGAATGCAGCGATTTAGCTCCATTACACAATCCGGCTCACTTAATCGGTATCAACTCTTGTAGAGAGCTTATGCCAAACGTTCCTATGGTAGCAGTTTTTGATACTGCTTTCCATCAGACAATGCCGGAAAAAGCATATTTATACGGACTTCCTTATGAATATTATGAGAAATACAAGGTAAGACGTTATGGCTTCCATGGTACAAGCCATGATTATGTTTCTGCAAGAGCTGCTGAAATCCTTGGTAAAAAGAGAGAGGATATGAAAATTATCGTTTGCCATTTA
This sequence comes from uncultured Lachnospiraceae bacterium, assembly GCA_945864145.1. GTDB lineage: Bacteria > Bacillota > Clostridia > Lachnospirales > Lachnospiraceae > COE1. The sequence goes on from CAMBAN010000002.1 coordinate 39,346, forward strand.
GGAAATGGTGGTTCTGTTTCTGCTGTTGACCATGGCAAGTGTGTAGATACTTCAATGGGTCTTACACCATTACAAGGTATTATTATGGGAACACGTTCCGGTGATATTGACCCAGCTATCTGCGATTTCATTTGCCAGAAGGAAGGTCTTACTTCTCAGGAAATGAACAACGTATTAAATAAAAAATCAGGTGTACTTGGTATGTCAGGCGTTTCTTCCGACTTCAGAGATGTGGAAGCTGCCGCAAAAGAAGGCAATAAACGTGCAGCCAATGCATTAGATGCTTACTATTATAGTGTAGCTAAATACATCGGTGCTTATGTTGCAGCAATGAACGGTGTTGATGCCATTGCTTTCACAGCAGGTGTTGGTGAGAACAACATTTCAGGACGTGTAGAAATTGCAAAATACTTAGGATACCTCGGAACAGAAATTGATACAGAAAAGAACAATGTCAGAGGTGTTGATGCTGTTATTTCCAAGGACGGCAGCAAAGTTGCATTACTTTGCGTACCTACTAACGAGGAGTTAGCTATTGCAAGACAAACACTTGCATTAATTAAATAGTTTTCTTTTTTGTAAGTAAAGCTCCCTTTTAAAAGGGAGCTTTTTCTTGTATACTAACTGTATCAGTAATTCAAAAAAAGAGGTCAATTCATGCAAATACAACTTCCAAAAAAAGTAAAATATATTATAGAGCAGCTTGAAGCAGCAGGCTTTGAGGCTTATGCCGTAGGTGGCTGTGTCAGAGACAGTCTGTTAAACAGAATCCCGGATGATTGGGACATTACAACCTCAGCTACTCCTTATGAAGTAAAGGATGTCTTTCCAAGGACCATAGATACAGGTATTCAGCATGGTACTGTCACTGTAATGCTAGACCATGAAGGCTTTGAAGTTACAACCTATCGCATTGATGGTACCTACGAGGATAACCGTCATCCGAAAGAAGTCATTTTCACTTCCAATCTGGTAGAAGACTTAAAAAGACGCGATTTTACCATTAATGCCATGGCTTACAACGAAAAATCAGGTATTGTAGATGTCTTTCACGGTATGGAAGATTTAAAAGCAAAGAAAATACGCTGCGTCGGCGATGCAAGAGAACGTTTTACAGAGGATGCACTTCGTATGATGCGAGCAGTCAGATTTTCCGCCCAGCTTGGTTATGAAATAGAAGAAAAAACTCGCTTTGCCATAACAGAGCTTGCACCAAACCTTTCTCATATCAGTGCAGAACGTATCCAGACAGAGTTAGTAAAGCTTCTCCTTTCTCCAAATCCTGATTATATTCGTACAGCCTATGACGTTGGGATTACTGCTGTCATTTTACCGGAATTTGATAAAGCTATGGAAACGGCTCAAAACAATCCACATCATATATACACAGTAGGAGAACACCTGATACATTGCTTAAGCAATATCAAAAAAGAAAAATCACTTCGCATTGCGGCACTTTTGCATGATATTGCTAAACCAGATGTAAAAGAAACGGATGAAGACGGCATTGACCATTTTTATAACCATGTAGAATTAAGTGAAAAAATGGCCACTGATATTTTACGTCGTTTAAAATTTGATAATGAAACTATTACCAATGTTAGAAAATATATCAAATACCATGATTATTATATAGAACCTACTCAAAAAGCAGTCAGACACGCAATTTCCTTGATTGGAGAACAATATTTTCCAAATGTTTTAGAAATCAAACGGGCGGACATGCTGGCTCAAAGCTTTTATCAAAGAGAAGAAAAAGAGCAAAAACTTGCCGCTATTTCCCAGCTTTATGAGGAAATTATAGAAAAGAAAGAATGCGTATCCTTAAAAACACTTGCTCTATCCGGCTCCGATTTGATTTCTCTTGGCGTTGCACAAGGAAAAGAAATCGGACAAATACTTTCTTTCTTATTGAAAGATGTTTTAGATGAGCCGTCACACAATACAAAAGAATATCTTACTTCACTGATACAACAAAAAATGTCATGAACTACTCCCCCTTTGCATAGAATGAAGAAAGATGCAAAGGGGGCATAGAAAGGGCATGGTATTGTAATGGAAGCAAAAGCATTATCTATATTGGAACATTATGATCTTATCATTTCACAAGTACGAAAAGGTCGTGGAGGATTTATTATAGAAACCCAAAAGGGCAATTACTTTTTTAGGGAATATAACGGAAATACGCAAAAACTATCACTTATTTATGAAATTCAAGAACTGCTAAAGCCGGAAATCCCCACAGATACACTGGTAAAGACAAAAGAAAATACTTTATTTGTCAAGGATAATGATGAAAATACCTACCTGTTAAAAGAACTAATCAATGGCAGAGAATGTAATTACAAAAATGAAGAGGAAGTACTCTATTCTTTTTCCTATATGGCAAAGCTTCATCTGGCACTAAAACATGCCTACGAATCGTATTTACATACCAATGGTGAAAATTGTTACCAACTTACCTATCACTCTTCTTTTGAAGAGATGCAAAAACACACCAAAGAATGCAGACATATTCGAAAATACCTGGTGCAACAAAAAAACAAAACTGAATTTGAACGTATTCTCTTACAGTATTATGATGTATTTTTAGAAAAAGCAGAGATTGTAAGTCAAAAAATAGAAGAAAGAAAAGAAGACACCCTGATAGAAAATACAAAAACGTGGCTTTATCATGGAGATTTTCAATATCACAATTTGATATTTTGTAAAAACAATATTGTATCCATCAATTATGAACATTTAGGTCTAGGCTCCGGCACCAGAGATTTTTGCTATCTCTTCCGCAAAATCAATGAAAAAAATAACTGGGATATCTCCTTTGCCAAAAGGATGCTTACCTCCTATCTCTCCATCTATCATCCTACAGAAGAAGAATGGAACAGTCTGTGTCTTTCCTTATCCTATCCGATTAAGTTTTGGAAAATCGTCAATTTTTACTATAATAACCGCAAATCATGGATTTCAGGAAGAAACCTTGAAAAACTAAATCTTTTACTTTCACAGGAATTACAAAAGGAAAAACTTTTAGCAGAATTATTTCCTTGCACTTTTTAAGAAAACCAAGTATACTAAATTGTGTAAACAATTTATGTAAATATGCTTATTTATCAGCAATTTGTGTATAGAGAAAAGAAAGGCAAGAACGCTGCATGAAGGGGAAAAAAATAAAAGCACGTATAATAGCCATTAGTGCTATAGGCTGTATGCTTATTTGCCTGGCAGCAGGCATAACTGCACTTATGGAAAAAGAAGAAAAAATAGAAACAGTAGCTATTGAGGGAGAAACATCTCCTCTTCTAAATACTATCTATGATTCTGAAGACACTGCCATTTTATTAGGTTATGATACAGAAGAAAAAACGATACAATTTCAGAATATTCAGACCGGAAAACGATACACCTTACAATACGATGGCGCCACAAAGCTATATGATAAATACGGGCAATCAGCAACTCTGGCTCAGACTACACCCGGTATGCTCGTTAATCTGCAATTTTATAAAGAAACCAGGCATCTAACCAAACTTAGTGAAAATACTGATTGTTTCCATCTCGCACATATAGAAAAATATAAGCTTGATATAGAACATGGCACCTTTGTTTATCAAGATAAAACCTATCGTCTAAACATCCATTTGTCCCTTTTATCCAATACCAAAGAAATCAGTCTTATGGATATTAACTCCGTAGATGTACTGTCCATATGGGGCTATTCGGACCAAATCTACAGTATCCAAATAGAAAAAGGACATGGCTATTTGCGATTACAAAATGAAACCTATTTTGTTGATGGATGGATTGAAATAGGGCAGGATATTATCAAAAAAGTCACAGAGGATATGTTGATTGTTGTACCGGAAGGTACTTATGATGTATCAGTCAGCCACAATGGCAGTCGTGCCAGCCAAAAAATCAATTTTATACGAAATGAAGAAATTGCATGGGATTTAGGTACTGTTGAAATTGTATTACCTAAAACAGGAACAATTCTATTTACCATTACACCGGACACCGCAAAGGTTGTAATTGACGGTAATATCGTAAATATCTCAGAACCGGTAGAGCTTACCTATGGTGTACACCAAATCACCATTACGGCATCAGGGTATGATACACTTGCTAAGTACATTAAAGTAGGTGCTGCCTCTGCAAATATAGCAATTGATTTGGAAAAGAACAGTCAGGATGATACAAATGAAAGCAAAACAGAAAAAGAAACAGAACAGAAAACAGATAAGAAAACAGATAAAACAACTGATACTACTGACAATGCAGAAACAAAAGAAAACACTGAAACTGAAGAGACAACAACAGAAGCTCAAACACAAGCTCTTGAAACAGCTTCCTCAACCTATAAGGTTCATATCGATTCACCGGAAGGTGTCGAAGTATATCTTGATGGTAACTATATTGGGATTGCACCGGTGGATTTCAAAAAAGAACCAGGAAGCTATATTGTAACCTTACGTAAAGACGGTTATCAGACAAGAAGCTATACCTTACAAGTAGATGATGAAGAAAAAGATGTCACATTTTCCTTTTCTGAATTAATAGCAAAATAAAAAGAAGGGAGTATCCTATACAAATCCAGGATACTCCCTCCTATTATTTATCAGGCAGTTCTTTTTCCACCGCCCTTATCTGTTAGATTAGAGAACAGTTCTTTTACTGAACTTATTTTTTTAAAGTAACAACTACTCTTCTAAAAGGCTCTTCTCCTTCACTGTGAGTAGTTACATATCTGTCATTCTGTAATGCAGAATGAATAATTCTTCTCTCATAAGGATTCATTGGTTCTAAAGATACCGGACGTTTTGTTCTCTTTACCTTGTAAGAAATATTCTTTGCAAGATTTTCGAGAGTTTCTTTACGTCTTTGTCTGTAATTTTCTGTATCTACCTTCACTCTTATGTATTCATTGGTACCTTTATTTACTACCAATGAAATCAGATACTGTAAGGAATCTAATGTTTGTCCTCTCTTACCGATAAGAACACCCATCTCATCTCCGCTTAATTCTACATCTAAGCTCTTCTGTTCTTCATCATACTTTGCATCAATGACAACTGTCATATGCATAGCCTGAAAAACACCATCTAAAAACTGCTTTGTCTGGTCCTCTACGGAAAGCTCTGTTACGATTTCAATTACTCTTGCCTTGATTTTTGCAGGCTTTGCATTAAAGCCTAAAAAACCGTTTGAACCCTCTTCCAATACTTCATACTCAAGTCTGTCACTTGTTACAGTAAAATGTTTACATGCTTCTGTAATCGCATCATTCACTGTTTTTGCAGAAAATTCCATAAATTCCATTCTTTATCCCTACCCTCTATTTATTATTTTTTTCATTATACTGTTTTACCATACCGGCTTTTGCTGCAAGACTGCCTGGCTTTGCATTTTGATTATAATACTCTGTAGACTTTCTGATTTCCTCTGCTCTTTCTTCTGCTGTTTTTGCAGACTTAGATGGCTTTGAGTTATTATAAGAAGCGGCATTAGAAATCTTCTTTGTATTTGTTCTTGCTGCAGCATTCAGCTTTGCAGGATCAATGCCCTGTTTTTTAAGCTTTTCATTATATTTTTCAATATTTTTCTGAATTTCTGCATCAATATCCATCTTATCAATATGCTTATTGATAGCAATCTGTTGAATACTTCTGACAACTGCACCAATTACCCAGTATAAGCCCATACCTGCTGGTAATGTTAAACAGAACCATGCTGACATGATTGGCATAATTGTATTCATCGTCTTCATGGACTGTGCCATTGCTTCTGCTGTATCATTCTGGTTTTTCTTATCTTTTGGATTATTATCACCGGCCTGTGGCATCAGTTTGTAGTTAATCCACTGCGTAACTGCTGCAAGTACAGGAATGGCAACTGCACCAATCAATAATAAATAATTTCCTGCCGCAAAAGCAGACTGAATGGTATCCATTGGCGTATTTCCAATATTTAAACCAAGGAAATTGTTATAGGTATCAATTAAACCTCTTGTAGAATCCGTACTTAAAATAAGCTTATCCTGATAAGTTAAATCAGCCAAACCGAACTGGTTTGCCAAAGTGTTCATATCTGCAGAAGATGTCTTATTTAAAATATCAATGATTGCATTTTTTGTATTACCGGCAATTTCAAAATTCTTTGCATACATTCCTGCGGAAGAAAGATTCTTTACTGCCTCCACACCACCTTCTGCACTCATAATCTTATCAGCAAGTACGCCAAATGCGTTACCAAGCTTTGTTACATATGCAGGCATAGAATAAATAACACGATACAACGCAAATAAAATCGGCATCTGAATCAATAACTGAACACAGCTACCTGATGGGGAAACACCATACTTTGCATAAACCTGCTTTGTTTCAGCATTCATGGCAAGCATGGATTCGTTATCCTGTTTACCCTTATATTTAGCCTGAATAGCCTGAATTTCAGGATTCATCTTTGCAGAAAGCTTTGAAAATCTCTGCTGCTTAATCGTTAATGGCATTAATAACAGATAGATAACAATTGTAAATAAAATAATAGATAAACCGATATTTGGAATCCCTATGAAATCTAAAAATTCAAAGATAAGATTCATGATTACGCCTAAAAGCTTAACCACATACTTGAATATCGGAGTTGAATTCTGGGTCAATAACATATAATTCATTATGCTCCTCCTCTAACATCCTGCCTTTTTAAGGGACCGGGTCATAACCTCCCTTAGAAAAAGGATTACAACGCAAAATTCTCCATAACGCAAGTAAACCGCCCTTCAAAGCTCCATATTTTTCAATTGCCTCCAGCCCGTACTGTGAACAGGATGGATAATAAGGACACTTCGTTGATTTAAGCGGTGACAAATATTTTCTATAAAATTTTATAAGCTTTATCATAATATATTTCATACCCAACGCACCTCCATTTGTGTTATGTCAGGCAATTCATATCATTTCAAAATCTTATGGAGCTTGGCTGCGTGTAATAATGCACTTTCTATTTCGGCATAGCCTACTTCTTTTGCATTTACCCTTACAACGACTACTATATCTAAACCACTATTAAATATATCTTCATGTAGTCTGTAACTTTCCCTGACTAATCTTGTAAGCCTGTGTCTTACAACACTGTTTCCAACCTTTTTACTAACTGAAATTCCAAGTCTGTTCCTGTCTGATTGATTTTCTAATACATACATCACAACATATTTATTGGCAAAGCTCTTACCGGCTTTGTACACATTCTTAAAATCTCTGTTACTCTTTAATGATTCTGAAAAAATCATACTTTACACCAAGAGAAAAAAGGCCACAAAATTGCGGCCTATGCTGATAATCTCTTTCTTCCTTTTGCTCTTCTGGCAGCTAAAACTTTTCTTCCGCCTGGAGTACTCATTCTAGCTCTGAAACCATGAACTTTATTTCTCTGTCTGTTCTTTGGCTGAAATGTCATTTTCATTGAGAAACACCTCCTTCTCATTTATAAAAAATAAGTAATTTTCACATAATGATGTAATCAGCTCAATCAAATCCTGTAAAAAGGCAGATTGATACTATGCATTAGAAAATATCACTAAGATTATATAAGATAGAATAGCGTAAGTCAAGCAAAAATCCTTTCTTTTTTAGGCTTTCGCCAAAGTCCGGATGTGGAGATTAACATAAGATTTCGTGTAATTTTTGTGGATATATCTCAAAGGTTTCTTGTATTTTTTCACTGACCACTCTGAAATTCACACATGATTTCCACGAAAAATCAAGAAAAATCCACATAGGGGTCAAGTTATCCACATTTTGTGAATATCTTGTGGATAATTCGTACATAATCTGTACAAAACTAATTATGTAAAGTTCAAAAGCCATGAAAAATCAGTGTGGAATTTGTTTATAAGGCTGTGGAAAGTTATCCACACCACAAGGGGTAACTATGGTGGATTTTTCCTTTTCTACAGGATTTCCACACACCTGTGTAAAAGTTATCCACACTTTAAACACTATTTTTGTTGATTGTGTGTATTTTTTTCAAAAGTTATTCACATTTGGTGTATTTACCGTTTGATTTTTTTATATATTTAGGGTACTATTGGATTATGTAAAATGCCATTATTAGAAAGTGACAGGAGTACAGCATGGATGAGATAAAAAATAAATGGGATGAAATTAAAGAAATTCTAAGACGAGAATATGATTTAACTGATATATCCTATGAAACCTGGGTAGCACCGTTAAAGCTTTATAAGGTTGAGGATGATGTGGTTACTATCTTAATTCCATCTGAACAGGCTCACGCCTTAAATTACATTACCAAAAAATATGAAAGCTGTTTTAAGGTTACTATTACCGAGTTGATGAATCACAACTATGAAATCGCTTTTGTTCTGGAAAAGGATACAACTCCTGAAAATACCTCAGAGCTCTCTCCTATTTCTAAAGGTATTTCTAACATCAACTATGAAAATGCCAATTTGAACAGCAAATATAAATTCGATACCTTTGTCGTTGGCAGCAACAATAAATTTGCTCATTCCGCAGCACTTGCAGTTGCTGAGTCTCCGGGAGAAGCCTATAACCCTCTCTATCTTTATGGAGGTGCCGGACTGGGAAAAACCCACTTAATGCACTCCATTGGACATTTTGTATTAGAGCAGAATCCAAACACAAAGGTTCTTTACGTTACCTCTGAGCAGTTTACCAATGAAGTAATCGAGTCTATCCGTAGTGGTAATGCCGCTGCCATGACAAAGCTTCGTGAAAAATATAGAACTGTGGATGTTCTTCTTATCGACGACGTACAGTTTATAATAGGTAAAGAGTCTACACAGGAGGAATTTTTCCATACCTTTAATGTCCTTCATTCTGCCGGAAAGCAGATTATCCTTTCTTCAGATAAACCGCCAAAAGAAATGGAGACTTTAGAAGAACGTTTCCGTTCCCGTTTCGAATGGGGACTGATTGCAGATATTCAGCCACCTGATTATGAAACCAGAATGGCTATTTTGCGTAAAAATGCAGAAACCTACGATAAAGAGATTGACGACGAAATCATCAAATATATTGCAACAAACATCAAATCCAATATTCGTGAGTTGGAGGGTGCTTTAAATAAGGTAATGGCAAATGCCAGATTAAATAAGAAGGAACTGACTATTGCTCTTGCGGAGGATGCCTTAAAGGATGTCATTTACCCGGATCAGGTAAGAGAAGTCACACCACAGCTTATCGTTGATATTGTGGCTGAACATTTCAACATTGCAAAAGAGGATATTACCTCAAAAAAGAGAAATGCAGAATACGTGCTGCCTCGCCAGATTATCATGTATTTATGTAGAAACATGACAGATGCTTCCCTGCAAAATATTGGAAAACTGTTGAGTAAGAAAGATCACACCACCGTATTACATGGTATCAAGAAAATAGAAGATAAAATCAATACTGACGAAGAATTGAGAAATAAAATAGAAACAATTAAGAAAAAGATATCCCCAGCTTAATTGTGTATAACTTGTGGCATTTCCTGTGATTTTTATGTGGGTAATCCACAAGTTTGTTTTTCGATGAATAAGCCCCCGGATTTTCAGATTGTGAAAAAGTGTGATAACTTTACTTTGAAAGCTTCTCTTTTACACAAGATAAAATTCGAGAAAATATACTAAAATTCCCGATTAAAGAGCTTATTCACATTTCCACACGAACTAATACTAATACTACGAAATAATTATTTATTATTTGTTATCCAGATTTACAAATTTTTTCAGATTTACAGCGAAGGGAGTTATACACATGAAAATTATTTGTTCAAAATCCAATTTATTGAATGGTGTTAATACCGTTTCTAAAGCTGTACCAAGTAAGACAACCATGTCTATCTTAGAATGTATTTTAATCGATGCTTCTAAAGGACAAATTACCTTAACAGCAAATGATATGGAGCTTGGTATTGAAACTGTAATAGACGGTGAAATCATAGAAAAAGGAATCATTGCATTAGATGCAAAAATCTTTTTGGAAATGGTACGCAAATTACCGGATAATGATGTAACAATCACTTCTGACAATGCTTTCAGAACAGAAATCACCTGCGAAAAAGCAAAATTCCATATTATAGGTAAATCAGGAGAGGATTTCTCTTATTTACCACAGATTGAGAGAAGTGATTCGATTTGCCTTTCCCAGTTTACGTTAAAGGAAGTTATCAGACAGACAAGCTTTTCTATTGCAGATAACTTTACAAATAAAATTTTAACCGGAGAATTATTCGAGATTAACGAAGATACATTAAAAGTTGTATCCTCTGATGGTTTAAGAATTTCCTTAAGAAAAATCCAGTTAAAGAATGTATATGAGCCAAAGAAGGTTATTGTTCCAGGCAAAACCTTAAATGAAATCAGTAAGATTCTTTCCGGAGACACTGATAAGGATGTAAATATTTTCTTTACAGATAAACATGTGTTGTTTGAATTTGATCAGACCACTGTTGTTTCAAGATTAATTGAAGGAGAATATTTAAAGATTGATAATATCCTTTCTGCTGATTATGAGACTAAGGTTAAAATCAATAAGAAAGAATTTCTAAGCTGTATAGACCGTTCTACTTTATTGATTAAGGAAGGCGATAAGAAACCACTAATCATGAATATCATGGATGATGTCATGGAGTTAAAAATGAATTCCGTTATCGGAAGTCTGGATGAAGAAATTGATATCGCAAAAAGCGGTAAGGATTTAATGATTGGCTTTGATCCGAAATTCTTAATTGATGCGTTAAAGGTAATTGATGAAGAAGAAGTTGAAATTAAATTGTTAAATCCAAAGGCACCATGTTTTATCAAGGATGAACAGGAAAGCTATATTTATTTAATTTTACCGGTTACATTTAGTACAGTAGCTTAAAAGGGAAAAGAAAGCCTTAAACTCCAGAAGTTTCAAGGCTTTTTTTAGTCATATTGAACTATTCAGAACAACATTCGCCATATATAAATAGTTACAGATTGACATAATTATCAGAAAAATGGTAGAATAAATATATTTGAAATAGTGGATTAGTATGTCTGATAGACAAAAAAGGAACAAGTATGGAAGAAGTAAAAATTAAAGATGAATTTATAAAGCTTGGACAGGCATTAAAGCTTGCAGGGCTTGTAGAGTCCGGTGTGGAGGCCAAAATTGTGATTCAGGACGGACAGGTTCTTGTGAATGGACAGGTGGAAACACAACGCGGAAAAAAACTGGTAGATGGTGATGAAGTTACCTTTGAAGGACAATCCTTCAAAATTAAGGCATAAAAAAGAACAAAAGTGAGGAAGAATAATGATTATCAAGTCATTAGAGCTTGAAAATTTCAGAAATTACGACTCCTTATCTATGAGTTTTGACCGTGGTACCAATATTTTGTACGGAGATAATGCACAGGGTAAGACCAATATTCTGGAAGCAATTTTTTTGTCTGCAACGACAAAATCCCATAAGGGAAGCAAAGACAGAGATATTGTTCATTTTGACAAAGAAGAGGCCCATATCAGAACCTATGTGGAAAAGGATGGGCTTGAGCACCGTGTGGACATGCATTTAAGAAAAAGCAAGTCAAAAGGTATTGCCATCAATGGGCAAAAAATTAAAAAGGCTGCTGATTTACTGGGACTTTTAAATGTGGTTTTCTTTTCTCCCGAGGATTTGTCGATTATTAAAAACGGTCCGGCAGAGAGAAGACATTTTGTAGATATGGAGCTATGTCAATTGGATAGCTTTTATTTATACAATTTGAATAATTACAATAAAATTGTGAATCAGAGAAATAAGCTGTTAAAGGATTTATATTTTAATCCAAGCTTAAAGGATACCTTAACTATTTGGGATTCTCAGCTTGTTTCCTATGGAAGTAAGATTATGGAAAGAAGAATGGCTTTTGTAAAGCAGTTGAATGAAATTATTTTTTCGATTCATAAGAAACTGTCCGGCGGAAAAGAAGAACTGGAAATTATTTATGAACCAAATATCAATCCTGAAAACTATGAGCAGGCGCTGACCGGCTCACAGGAAAAGGACATAAAGTTAAAAATGACAAGCATTGGACCTCACCGCGATGATTTTTCCTTTTTAGTTAGAAAATTGGATGAAGAAGGTAAGGTCATTTCAGAGGCAGTAGATATCAGAAAATTCGGTTCTCAGGGACAGCAGCGTACTGCTGCACTTTCTTTGAAGCTTTCTGAAATTGAGCTGGTGAAAAAACTGACAAAGGACACCCCGTTGTTATTATTGGATGATGTGTTATCAGAGCTTGACAGTAACAGGCAAAATTATCTTTTAAACAGTATAGGAGATATTCAGACAATAATTACATGTACGGGACTAGAGGAATTTGTGAATAATCGCTTTGAAATCAATCGTATCTATAAGGTTTCAAATGCGACGGTTACACAGGAAAATTAAGAAATAGGCGCATGTGCAGACATGCAGATGGGAGTAGAAATGAGTGCTGAATACGGAGCTGATCAAATTCAGATATTAGAAGGTCTTGAGGCAGTAAGAAAAAGACCCGGAATGTACATAGGAAGTACATCTTCAAGAGGACTGCATCATCTTGTATATGAAATCGTTGATAATGCTGTGGATGAGGCTCTTGGTGGCTACTGTGATACCATTGATGTCACGATTAATAAGGATAATTCGATTACGGTCATTGATAATGGTAGAGGTATTCCTGTAGGAATTAATCAAAAGGCCGGTATTCCTGCGGTAGAGGTCGTATTTACGATTTTACATGCAGGTGGAAAATTTGGCGGTGGAGGCTACAAGGTTTCCGGCGGACTTCATGGTGTAGGTGCGTCTGTTGTTAATGCGCTTTCTAACTGGCTTGAGGTAGAAATCTGCAATGAAGGAAAAATATATAAACAGAGATATGAAAGAGGACATGTTTGCTATCCGTTAAAGGTAGTTGGTGATTGTGAGCCTGAAAAAACAGGTACAAAGGTTACCTTTAAACCGGATGATACAATCTTTGAGGAAACTGTTTACGATTTTGAAGTGTTACAGCAAAGATTGCGTGAAATGGCTTTCCTGACCAAGAATTTAAAGATAGTTTTAAGAGATTTGAGGCCGGAAGAAAAGCCTATTGAGAAAACCTATCATTATGAGGGTGGAATTAAGGAGTTCGTTTCTTATCTCAATAAGAGTAAGACCCCGTTATATGATGATGTACTGTATTTTGAAGGCAGAAAGGATAATGTCATTGTCGAGGTTGCTATGCAGCACAATGACTCTTATACGGAAAGTTCCTATAGTTTCGTAAATAATATTAATACACCGGAAGGTGGTACACATCTTGCCGGCTTTAAAAATGCTTTAACAAAGACCTTTAACGATTATGCAAGAAGCACAAAGCTGTTAAAGGATAGTGAAGCAAATTTAAGTGGTGATGATATCAGAGAGGGCTTAACAGCCATTGTATCCATAAAGATTGAAGACCCTCAGTTTGAAGGTCAGACAAAACAGAAGCTTGGTAACTCTGAGGCAAGAGGAGCAGTAGACAGTGTTGTCAGCGAACAATTGACCTATTACTTAGAGCAAAATCCGACGGTTGCAAAGCAGATTTGCGAGAAGTCTATTTTGGCACAAAGAGCAAGAGAAGCTGCAAGAAAAGCCAGAGATTTAACAAGAAGAAAAACTGCCTTAGAAGGTATGGCACTTCCTGGAAAATTGGCTGATTGTTCCGATAAGGATCCTAAAAACTGTGAAATCTTCATCGTTGAGGGAGATAGTGCGGGTGGTAGTGCAAAGACTGCAAGAAGTCGTGCAACACAGGCTATTTTGCCACTTCGTGGAAAAATTTTAAATGTCGAAAAAGCAAGATTAGACAGAATATACAGTAATGCAGAGATTAAGGCTATGATTACTGCTTTTGGTACAGGTATTCATGATGATTTTGATATTTCAAAATTGCGTTATGACAAAATTATTATTATGACGGATGCCGACGTTGACGGTGCGCATATTGCAACGCTGATGTTGACCTTCCTCTATCGCTTTATGCCGGAGCTGATTAAGCAGGGACATGTATATCTGGCACAGCCACCTCTTTATAAGTTGGAAAAAAATAAAAAGACCTGGTATGCGTATTCTGACGAGGAATTATCCAAAATTCTGGATGAAGTAGGTCGTGACCAGAATAATAAAATTCAGCGATACAAAGGACTTGGAGAAATGGATGCAGAGCAGCTTTGGGATACAACTATGGACCCGGAAAAGAGAGTTCTTTTACGTGTTTCCATGAACGAAGAGGCTGAATCAGAAATAGACCTTACCTTTACAACGCTTATGGGCGATAAAGTAGAGCCAAGACGTGAATTTATTGAAGCAAATGCAAAATTTGTTCAGAACCTTGACATTTAACAGGAAGGGAATGAAAACAAAATGGATGATACAATATTTGACAAAATACAAGAAGTAGATCTGAAAAAGACCATGGAAACGTCTTACATTGACTATGCCATGAGTGTTATTGCTTCCAGAGCACTTCCTGATGTAAGAGATGGATTAAAGCCGGTACAACGTAGAGTTTTATATTCTATGATTGAATTGAACAACGGTCCGGATAAGCCTCATAGAAAGAGTGCCCGTATCGTCGGCGATACCATGGGTAAATATCACCCACATGGTGACAGCTCTATTTATGGTGCATTGGTAAATATGGCACAGGATTGGAACTTCAGATATCCGTTAGTAGACGGACATGGAAACTTTGGTTCTGTGGATGGCGATGGTGCTGCAGCCATGCGATATACAGAGGCAAGACTCAGTAAGATTTCCATGGAGCTACTTTCTGATATCAATAAAGATACCGTTGACTTTGTGCCTAACTTTGATGAAACAGAAAAGGAACCGGTTGTTTTACCAAGCCGTTACCCTAATCTTTTAGTAAATGGTACTACAGGTATTGCTGTAGGTATGGCTACCAATATTCCGCCTCATAATATGCGTGAGGTTATTGATGCTGTTGTCAAAATTATTGATAATAAAGTAAATGAAGATAGAGATACAGAAATAGATGAACTTTTACCAATTGTAAAAGGACCGGATTTCCCGACCGGAGGCGTGATTCTTGGTACCAGAGGTATTGAGGAGGCTTATCGTACAGGGCGAGGCAAAATCAAGGTTCGTGGTGTGACAAATATTGAAACCATGCCAAATGGTAAAAATCGTATCATTGTTACAGAGCTTCCTTACATGGTAAATAAAGCTCGTCTGATTGAAAAAATTGCTGAACTTGTAAAAGATAAGAAATTAGATGGTATCACAGATTTACGTGATGAGTCCAACAGAGAGGGTATGAGAATTGTCATTGAGCTTCGTAAGGATGTCAATGCCAATGTCATGATGAACCAGCTCTATAAGCATACACAGATTCAGGATAGCTTTGGTGTCATTATGCTTGCTTTGGTAAATAATGAACCAAAGGTTATGAGCTTGAAGGATATTCTTGTTAATTATCTGCTTCATCAGGAAGAAGTCGTAACAAGAAGAACTCAGTATGACTTAAATAAGGCAGAAGAAAGAGACCATATTTTACAGGGCTTATTGATTGCTTTAGATAATATTGATGAAGTGATTCAAATTATCAGAGGCAGTGCCAATACCCAGGAAGCAAAGAATCGTTTAATTGAACGTTTTGGATTATCAGAACCACAGTCTCAGGCTATCGTAGACATGCGTTTACGTGCACTGACAGGCTTGGAAAGAGAAAAGCTTGAGCAGGAGCATGCAGAGCTTGTGAAAAAAATCGAGGAGTTCAGAGCTATTCTTGGAGATAAGAAATTATTACTTGGTGTTATCAAAACGGAAATTATGCAGATTTCCGAAAAATTCGGTGACGACAGAAGAACCAAATTTGGTTATGATGAGTTCGATATTGATGATGAGGATTTGATTCCAAGAGGAAATACCGTAATTGCCATGACAAGTCTTGGCTATATCAAGAGAATGACGGTAGATAACTTTAAGACACAGAATCGTGGCGGAAGAGGTATCAAAGGTATGTCAACCATTGAGGATGACTATATCGAAGATTTATTAATGACCTCTACCCATGACTATCTCATGTTCTTTACCAATATGGGTCGTGTATACCGTATGAAGGCATATGAAATTCCGGAGGCAGGAAGAACAGCAAGAGGAACTGCGATTGTTAATTTATTACAGTTAAATCCGGGTGAGAAGATTTCTGCCATGATTCCGATTAATGCCTATGAAGAGGGTAAAAATCTCTTTATGATTACCAAAAAAGGTATTGCAAAGAAGACCTCTATCATGGAATTTATGAATGTCAGAAAGACAGGTCTTGCAGCAATTAATCTTCGAGATGATGATGAATTGATTGAGGTTAAGATTACGGATGAAAACTCTGAAATTTTCTTAGTTACCAAAGATGGTATGTGTATCCGTTTCAAGGAAACTGATGTACGTGCCATGGGTAGAACCGCTATGGGTGTTATCGGTATGAACCTGGATGATGATGATGAAATCATCGGTATGCAGTTAAATACTCAGGGTGATTCCCTTTTAATCGTATCTGAAAAAGGTATGGGTAAGAGAACTGATTTAGGCGAATTTACCGTACAGAAGCGTGGTGGTAAAGGCGTTAAGTGTTATAAGATTACAGAAAAAACCGGAAATGTAGTTGGTGTAAAGGCTGTAACTGATGCTAATGAAATGATGATGATTACCACAGAAGGTATTATCATTCAGCTTCGAGCAGATGATATTTCGAATATTGGACGTAATACCTCCGGTGTAAAGATGATTAATCTGGACGAAGGTGTAACGGTTGCAAAAATTGCAAAGGTTCGTGCAAAAGTATCTGATGGTACACAGGAATATGAAAATGTAGACGAAGCAGCACAGAAGTTGGATTCAGAGGCAGAAGAAGAAAATCTGATTTTCCCGACGGAGGAAGAAGAGGAATAGAAAAGAGGTGTCTGTATTGGAGGAAAAGCTGACCCATGAACAAATGCATGAATTAGGAATTGCTCACGAGCATGGGCATGGACATACCCATACAGAAACCAAAGCAGTGCTCAATCGTATGTCTAAAATTATCGGACATATGGAGTCTATCAAAACAATGGTAGAAAACGGCAGAGATTGTAGTGATGTATTGATACAGCTGGCAGCAGTAAAATCTGCAGTCAGCGGTGTCAGTCGAATCATTTTAAAGGATCATATCGACCACTGCCTTGTTGAGGCAGTGGAAGAAAATGACAGAGAAACGATAGAAGAGCTTAAAAAGGCAATTGATAAGTTCATTTAGCCCGATACTGATAGGACAAAGGGAGTTCCAGATTATGTGCTTCTAACAAATCCTTTTGGGAAAGAATATCAGAGGTATTTCCATCGGCTGCAATGCCATTTCCGGAAAGAAGGATACATCTGTCACAGGTATCTAAAATGAAATCCAGGTCATGGGAAGCAATGAGCTTTGTCATGGATAAAGAATTTAATATTGTAATCAGATTTCTACGATTTTTTGGGTCTAAGGCAATAGATGGCTCATCCATAATGAGGAAATCAGGTTCCATGGAAAGAACGCTGGCAATAGATGCCAGTTTTTTTTCGCCTCCGGAAAGCTTATAAACAGGTTTGTCTGCGAAAGCTTCCATATGGACTAAAGAAAGTGCTTTTGTAACCCGTTTGTCAACTACATCTTTGGGAAGTCCATAATTTTCCGGGCCAAAAGCAACGTCCCTGAAGACAGTAGAGGAAAAAAGCTGATTGTTGGCATCCTGAAAAACATAGCCTAAATGTTTTCTGATTTGTGGAAGTGTTTTTTTCGTAACAGGGGTATCTTTTACAAGAATCGTACCCTCAGAGGCAAATTCCAAGCCGACCAAAAGCTTTAACAGGGTTGATTTTCCAACACCATTTGCCCCAACTAATCCAACCTTCTCACCAGGTGCAATAGAAAAAGAAAGCTGCTTAAAAATGGAATTGTCCTTATCGTAAGAAAAGGAAACCTGTGAAAAAGAAATAATATGCTGCATAGTAATACTAGCCTCCAACAGTAAATAATGTTCCTAAAATAGAAAAAACAGGAAATATACGAAAAATAAGTAAAAAGAGTAACCATAGAAAAAGATACAGCCAATCCTTTTTTTGTGGTTTTTCTATAGAATTTGCAGGAAAGTTTCCCTCAAAACCTCTTAAACACATGCTTTGATAAATTTCATTGGCGCGGTCGATACTTCGAAGCAGAAGCTGTCCAACAAGACTGCCCCAGCTTTTCCAATGAATTCCCTTTTGCAATGGTGCACGCAGTGCATAGGCATTAAGGGTACGACTTACTTCCTCTAAAAGTACCCTGATATAGCGGTAAATCAGTAACAGTAGTGTAGTCAGTATATGTGGGACATGAAGAAGGGAAAGACTATGGCAAATATCCTCTATGGAAGTGGTAGCAATCAGAAGAAAAACAGCAAGCAATGTGAAAAGTCCCTTGCAAATGAGCCCAAGCATGGAAATGACGCCGTAATTGACTGTAAAATGGTTTGTTACAAAATAAGGCGCAGTTTCAAAAAAGGGATTCCAGATAGAGATACATACAACAAAAACCATAGGAAGCTTCAGATACCGAAGTGCTTTGGAAAAGGACAGGTCTGTCAGTTCAAAAAGCACGAATGGATAAAGAAACATACTAAAAAGACCGAGTAAATCGTATCGGTTAAAGGAAACAACAAAAAGTAAATAGAAAAAAGTAACAACAAATTTGACCAGTGGATGTAGTCTGTTTATCCACTGGTCTCTTTTTGCCAAATAATCAAGTTCATTTATTTCATGCAAAGCACGGTCTATTTTATTCATGGATTAGTACTCTTTTTTTTAAAGAATTTGAATAATTTACAACAACAATAGCAAAAACCAAAAACGACAAATGCGCCTATAACACCGGAGACGGAAGTACCAATCATACTTTCTGAACCCTGAAAGGCATAGTCCGGAAGAAGGGAAGTGTTTTCCTGTATGGATGAAAAGGTCTGATAAATAGAACCTGCTGCTTCAAGCTCGCTCGTACCTGCCACCTTTTCCATAGACCACTCTAAACCATCCGGAAATGCAGATGCAAAAAGAGATAAAATTCCTCCAATAAAGACAGTAGCAATCGCCAATATACCTAAGGTCCTTTTAAAAGCCAGTTTATTTTCATGTTTTTCGTCTATTCCCCATAAAAGCTCAGGCCTTGCTTCATAAATAAAGCAGAGTACAGCAGCAGTAATACAGCCTTCTACTAAACCAATTGCTAAATGAATTGGCTGCATCGCAGCAACGAAAACAGAGAAAGGAAGCTCTGTAATTCCTGATGCAAAGGTTTCCAGGGTAACACTAAAGGCTCCAAGCTGTAATGTAAGAATACAGCCTAAAATAGAGGCTATTATTATTTTTACTTTAGAAGCACCTTTTTTCATAATTGGACGCCATATGAGAAAGGCTCCAATAAAACAACCATAAAATGCCATATTCCAAATATTACAACCAAGCGCTAAAAGTCCACCGTCAGCAAAAAGCAGGCATTGTATCAAAAGGACACCAATCATTGTTAAAAAGCCTGCATAAGGTCCTAAAATAGCAGACAGTAAAAGTCCACCGCATAAATGTCCGGAAGAACCGGTACCGGGAATTGTAAAATTAATCATCTGTGTGGCAAAAACAAAGGCACCCATAACTCCCATGGTAGGGATTTTTTTCACATTATCCTCTAAACGCACTTTTTTTATAGAAACACCGCCGGCTACGCCGGAACAAAAATACATCGTGGTTGCAACTGCAGGAGCAACCAAAGCATCAGCCATATGCATAGAAAATCATATCCTTTCCATAGCTTTAGACCCTGAAGTTGGGCGCAAAGCTACCGTAATATTTTTTATTATCTTAACAAAAGGAAAAATCTGTCACAAGCCCCGAGGGGGGTTAAAATTAGGATAGAATATTGACTTTGGATGTCATAAGTTAGTACAATAAGTTAGATTAACAATAAGGGAAGGAAAAGTCATGGCATTTACTCATTTACATGTTCATACAGAATACAGTCTGTTAGATGGTTCCAATAAAATAAAGGAATATGTGAAGCGCATAAAGGAGCTTGGCATGGACAGTGGTGCGATTACGGATCATGGTGTCATGTTCGGTGTCATAGACTTTTACAAGGAAGCAAAAGCACAGGGCATTAAGCCAATTCTTGGGTGTGAGGTCTATGTTGCGCCTAATTCCCGTTTTGACAAAGAGCTTACAGGTGGAGAAGACAGATATCATCATCTGGTATTGTTAGCTGAAAATAACACGGGATATGCCAATTTGATGAAAATCGTCAGCCGAGGTTTTACGGAAGGTTATTACTATAAGCCTCGTGTGGACATGGAGGTTTTACAGGAATTTCATGAAGGTATTATTGCGCTTTCAGCCTGTCTTGCAGGCGAAGTGCCTCGCCTGATACAAAAAGGGCTTTATGAAGAAGCAAAAGCCTGTGCTTTAAAGTATAAAAATTGCTTTGGAGACGGAAACTACTTTTTAGAGCTTCAGGATCACGGTATTCCTGAGCAGAGAACCGTGAATATGGCATTACTTCGTATGAGTGAGGAGCTTCAAATTCCATTAGTTGCAACTAATGATGTGCATTATACCTATGCAGAGGATGCAGAACCACACGATTTACTTCTTTGTTTGCAAACAGGAAAGAAAGTAACAGATAAGGACAGGATGCGCTATGAAGGTGGACAATACTATGTAAAGAGCGAGATGGAAATGCGCTCTTTATTTCCTTATGCGCAGCAGGCGATTGATAACACTGCATTGATTGCAGACCGTTGTCAGGTAGAAATTGAGTTTGGAGTGACAAAGCTTCCAAAGTTTGAAGTACCTCAGGGGTATGATTCGTGGAGTTATTTGAATAAGCTCTGCTATGACGGATTAAAGGAAAGATATCCGGATGACGATGGAACACTTGCAAAAAAACTGGATTATGAGCTTGGCGTTATCCAAAAAATGGGCTACGTAGATTACTTTTTGATAGTGTGGGATTTCATTAACTGGGCAAAAAGCAACGGCATTCCGGTCGGACCGGGACGAGGTAGTGCGGCAGGAAGTATTGTGTCTTATTGTTTACACATTACCAATATCGACCCGATTCGCTACAGCCTGCTGTTTGAGCGTTTCTTAAACCCGGAACGTGTTTCCATGCCCGATATTGATATTGACTTCTGCTATGAAAGACGTCAGGAGGTTATTTCCTATGTAGAAAAAAAATACGGTAAAGACAAGGTAGTACAGATTGTTACGTTTGGTACACTGGCTGCCAAAGGTGTCATTCGAGATGTGGCACGTGTACTTGATTTACCATATAGCTTTGCAGACAGTATTTCCAAAATGATTCCTAATGAGCTTAATATTACTTTGGATAGAGCATTGGAATTAAATCCGGAGCTTAGGAAGCTGTATGAGCAGGATGAACAAGTCCATTATCTCATTGATATGTGTAAGCGTCTGGAAGGATTACCGCGTCATACCTCTATGCATGCGGCCGGTGTTGTTATCTGTCAAAAGCCTGCAGAGGAATTTGTACCGCTCTCAAGAGGAAGTGACGGTTCGATTACCACACAGTTTACGATGACGACCATTGAAGAGCTTGGTCTTTTAAAAATGGACTTTTTAGGTCTTAGAACGCTGACTGTAATCCAGAATGCAGTAAAAAATATAGAAAAAACGCATGGTATCCACATAGATGTGGACCAGATTGATTATGATGATAAAGCGGTACTTGCTTCTCTTGGAACAGGAAAAACAGATGGTGTATTCCAGTTGGAAAGTCAGGGTATGAAAAACTTCATGAAGGAGTTAAAACCGCAAAATCTGGAGGATGTGATTGCGGGTATTTCTCTTTACAGACCGGGTCCTATGGATTTTATTCCAAGCTATATTAAGGGTAAAAATCATCCGGAGCTTGTTTCTTATGCAACGCCACAGTTAGAGCCGATTTTAAAGCCAACCTATGGCTGTATTGTTTACCAGGAGCAGGTTATGCAGATTGTGCGTGAGCTTGGTGGATATACGATGGGACGAAGCGATTTGGTAAGGCGTGCCATGAGTAAGAAAAAAGCTTATGTCATGGAGCAGGAAAGAAGGAACTTCGTGTATGGTAATGAGGAAGAGGGCGTTCCGGGATGTGAGAAAAATGGCATTGCACCTGAGATTGCAGAGCAGATTTATGGTACTATGATGGATTTTGCAAAGTATGCGTTTAACAAATCTCATGCAGCCTGCTATGCAGTAGTTTCTTACCAGACGGCTTATTTGAAATACTATTATCCGGTAGAATTTATGGCAGCACTTCTAACTTCTGTCATTGATAATCCGACAAAGGTGTCAGAATATATTATGACCTGTAGAAGTATGGGCATTGAGATTTTACCACCGGATATCAACGAAGGGGCAGCAGGTTTTTCTGTTTCCCAAAATGCAATCAGATATGCATTAACTGCAATAAAAAACGTAGGAAGACCTGTCATTGATGCTATTGTCAGGGAAAGAGAGGAAAGAGGTCCTTATACCAGCTTAAAGGATTTTTGCGAGAGAACCATACAGTTTGATGTGAACAAAAGAGCCATTGAGCATTTTATCAAGGCAGGTGCTTTTGACAGCTTTGGATGCACCAGAAAGCAGCTAATGATTGTATACATGCAGGTGTTAGATGGTATTCAGCATAATCAGAAGAGCAAAATGGTAGGACAGATGTCTTTGTTGGATATTGTATCTGAGGAACAAAAGGAAGAATTTGAAATCAAAATGCCTGATGTTGGCGAATATGAAAAGGAGCTGAAGCTGAGCTTTGAAAAGGAAGTGCTTGGCTTTTATGTCAGTGGTCATCCTATGGAGGAATATTTGCCGATTTTAAATAAATATACCACTTCCAAGACCTCTGATTTTGTTTTGAATGAAGAGACCGGTGTAGTGCCATTACAGGATGGTGCAACAACGACTATCGGTGGTATGATAATGGATAAGAAGGTGAAATACACTAAAAATGATAAAATTATGGCATTTTTAACGGTAGAAGATATGGTAGGCAGTGTGGAGGTTATTGTATTTCCTCAGACCTATGAGAAGTATTCTTATCTGTTAAACGAAGAAAGTAAGGTTTTAATTCAGGGACGTATTTCCTTAGAGGAAGAAAGAGATGGAAAGCTTATTTGTGAAAAAATAACCTCTTTTGAAGATATTCCCCGTAAAGTATGGTTAAAATTTGAAACCATGGATGAGTATACACAAAAGAATGATGCCCTGGAGAAGCTTTTCGCTGATTCAGAGGGAAGAGACCAGGTGATTATCTACATTGAAAGTACCAAACAAAAAAAGCAGCTTCCACCAAACCAGAATATCTGTGCAAATGCAGAAATGACAGAAGCTTTGGAGACGCTGCTTGGAGAAGATAATGTAAAGGTTGTTTGTTAAAGGAGGTATTTATATGACACCAAAGGAAAACGAGACAGATATTGATAATTTGGTAAAATTACTGGATGGCTTTGCAGCCGGGGAAGAAGGACGATTAAAGGTTAAAGTTACAGACACCTTAGAAGAGGGTGAAGTAGAAAAGGTACATCATCTTGGCAGATGTGATATTGGAAGTCCTTATGCAACAGGAGAATGCTTTGATGCACCATTAGGAGATTGTGACCGATAACAGTGTGAAAAGAATTTCTAAGTTTCACACATGAAAAGGGGGAAAAGATGATTACTTTATATTTTGATAAGATTTACAGTAAACCAAGAAATAATGAGCCTTGTATGATTTCTATTCCGTTTAAAAAGGGGCTATTACAGGATACAGAGGAGCTTTGCTTTTTTCAAAAAAGCAGAAAGCTCCCTATGCAGGTAAAAGTAACAGCAAGGCATAAGGATGGCTCTATTAAGTATGTTTTTGTGCGTTTTTTAGCAGATATTCCTGCCAATAAGGGCACAGAGGTTGTTTGTACTGTAACGAAAAAGGAAGCGGAAAAATATGAAAATGACAATCATGTCATTTTTGAAGAGGTACAGAAGATAACATGCAGTGAAACACAAAATGGCTTTCAGATAGATACCGGTGCTTTGCAATTTTCTCTTGCAAGAAATACAGGTACCTTATTTGAGAGCCTTACTTTTCAGGACAAGAGCTATGCACAGGATAGTTTTCCTGGACCAAAGCTGACATTGGAAAATGGTCAGTGCTATGAAATAGGTTATCATGACTGGTGTATATTGGAAAAAGGAGAGGTTTCCTATACGCTTTCCAATAAGGCAGTATTGAAGGATAAGGACAGTGTATTGCCTTGTGAAATCAGAGTCACTGCTTATGCAGGAAAAAGCTTTTTAGACATTTCTGTCAGACTAACCAATGCTTGTAAGGAAGCACTGACAATTTCCTCTTATACCTTTTCTTATCAGGCATCTGAGGAAAGTAAAAGAGCAACAGTCGCGACATCAAATTATCGTACGCAATATCAGGTAAGTGAGGATGGAACACCTGTCAGACAGGATATTACGGCAGAAATGCTGTTTTATCAAAATAATGAGCACTTTGGAGAAGTATTTGCAGGTACACTTTTTGCAGACAGTACCAATAGTACAGGTGGTGTTTGTGGAACGATTTATCAGGCGCTGCAAAATTTCCCAAAAGCAGTAGAGGCAGATGCAAAGGGCTTTACATTAATGCTTGTGCCACAAGGAGATACAAAAGTAGTGATGCAGCCCGGTATGGCAAGAGAGCAGCGTTTTCAGCTCTTTTTCCATGAAGCAGATATGGAGCTTTCCGATATTGACCACAGAAGTGCTGTTTATCAAATGCCGGATAAACCTTATATGGATAGTACGGTGTATGAAGAGTCAGGACTTTTCCCCAATATTTTTGTACATGAAAAACAGTTTGATGCAGAATGTGCACTCATTGCAGCAGGAGATGGACATGCAAGGTGTTATGGCATGATGAACTGGGGCGATGCGCCGGATATGAATTATACCAATCAGGGCAGAGGCAAGGGTAAGCTTGTCTGGACCAATAATGAATATGATTTTCCACACGCCTGTATGCTCATGTATTTTAAGTCAGGTCTGCGCCGCTTTTTAGATTATGCCCTGGTGGCCGGAAATCACCAGATAGATGTAGATGTATGTCATGTAAGTGATGACCCACTTCTTTTAGGGGGACAATGGGAGCACACGCAGGGGCATGTGGTAAATGGTGACATGGTATGTTCTCATCAATGGGTGGAAGGTATTTTGGACTGTTATCATGCGACAGGCGATGAAAGATATCTGGAGACTGCCGTTGGCATTGGGGAAAATATTTTGCGTTTGTTAGATACACCAATGTATCAACAGGAGGCATCCTTTAATGCAAGAGAAACAGGCTGGGCACTTCGTACATTAACAGCACTTTATACAGAAACCTATGATGAAAAATGGACTGTAAAATCAGATTGGATTGTAGACCAGTTCCAATCCTGGGCGGACCATTTTGGAGGCTGGCTTGCTCCATATACAGATAATACGGCGATTCGCGTACCATTTATGATTTCTGTGGCAGTGGGTAGTCTTGCACGTTATTACAGAGAGTTTCCGTCAGAAAAAATCAAGAATATGATACTTTTGGCAGTAGATGATATGATAGAAAATTGTATGCTGGAGAATGGACTCTTTTACTATAAGGAGCTTCCAAGCTTAAACAGAATGGGCAATAATCCCCTTGTTTTAGAAGCACTTGCCATTGCCTATGAGTTAACAAAAAAGAAAAAGTATTTACAAGCCGGGTTTGCAACCTATCATTTGACAGTAGAAAGATTTTGCCAAAGCTCCGGAGGAGGCGGCAGACGTATTGTGGAAGATACGGTTTTACTTGGTACGACAGGAACCAAAACCTTTGCACAGGGATTTATTCCTCTTGCGACTTACTATAAGGCATTAGAGGAAGCACATTTATTTTAAGAATGAAGGAAAAAAATGGGATTAACACAGATACAAAAAATACAGCTCAATAAGCAGGTAGATAAAATATTACATACACCGGGCAATCAGCCTCAGGCGGAAAAAAATCAGTTAGAAATGGCATTTGTTTTAGACTGCTCTGCATCGTTGGATTTTTTAAAAACAACCTTAACGGATGCAGTAGCAGGCTTAAAAGCGCATGATAAAATTTTTCAGAATGTAAGGAGCAATGTGGTCTACTGGGGAAGAGAGCAGCTTACCACAGAGGTCATGCCGATGTCCTTTTTGCAGATGGGAAAGCCTTTTACACAGGAGGCTTACAAAACTGTGGATAACGCACCGATTTTTGACAACCTGTGTGCATATCTGAAGCTTTATCATGCAAGAAGCAAATGTATTTTGGTTTTTACGGAAAAAGAGTATGAAATACAGGATGCAAAACAGGTTTACAACAGCTTAAATCCTTTTTTAAAGACAAAGCTTTTACTTGTGACACCACAAAATTTTATTTCCGGTACTGTGATAAATATGGAAATGCTACAGGAAAAATGCTAAACTGAATTTAATACAGTGAAGATGACAGATATGAGGAGTATATGAAAAAAAAGGAATATTCAACAGTAGAATTAATCAAGAACTTTTTGCCGTATTTTAAGCCCTATTATGGAACTTTGGTGACAGATTTATGCTGTGCAGCATTGACAACAATATGTGAAATTATATTACCGCTTATCATCAGACAGATTACCAATACTGCTTTACAGGATGTAGCACTTTTAACAACAAGAATGATTGTCGGACTTGGTGTGATTTATTTTGCTCTTCGTGTTGTAGACTGTCTGGCTAATTTTTATATGGCAGATGTAGGACATATCATGGGTTCCAAAATCGAAACGGATATGAGACGAGTAGCCTATGCGCATTTGCAGAAGTTGTCCAATACCTATTATAACAATACAAAGGTTGGACAGATTATGGGACGTATCACGAACGATTTGTTTGAGGTCACGGAGTTTGCCCATCATTGTCCGGAGGAGTTCTTTATTGCATTTATTAAAATCATCATCTCTTTTGTGATTTTGGCAAGAATTAATTTATCGCTAACCGTTCTTGTATTTATCTTTGTGCCGATTATGACGATTGTATGCAGACTGATTAATAGAAGAATGCGTAGTACCTTTAGTAAGCAAAGATATCAGATAGGTGAGCTGAATGCAAAAATTGAAGACAGTTTACTGGGACAAAAGGTTGTAAAAGCATTTGCTAATGAAGAAATTGAACAGGAAAAATTTGAAGTAGGAAATCAGGAGTTTCTGGAAATCAAAAAGGAGTCCTATTGGATTATGGGACTTTTCAGTACCTCTACCAGAGTATTTGATGGCTTGATGTATCTGACGGTCATTATAGGCGGCGGCTTCTTTTTGATGGATGGCAGAATTTTACCGGGTGATATGGTGGCCTATGTGATGTATGTGTCTACCTTGATTGCAACCATCAGAAGAATTATTGAATTCGCAGAGCAGTTCCAAAGAGGCATTACCGGTATTGAGAGATTCATGGAAATCATGGATGCAGATATTGAAATCTTTGATGAGCCGGATGCAAAGGAGCTTGTACAGCCTAAGGGTGAAATTGTTTTTGAAAATGTAGATTTTGAGTATGCAGATGACCATAATAAGGTATTCCATAAATTGAATCTGAACATTCATGCAGGAGAGAAGCTTGCAATTGTCGGACCATCCGGCGGAGGAAAAACGACACTTTGCAATTTGATTCCAAGGTTTTATGATGTTTCCGGTGGCAGAATTTTATTAGATGGAGAAAATATTAAGAACTATACGCTAAAAAGCTTACGACAGAATATCGGTGTGGTACAACAGGATGTGTATCTGTTTTCCGGTACTGTGTATGAGAACATTGCATACGGAAAACCGGGCGCAAGCTATGAGGAAGTTATGGAGGCTGCAAAAAGAGCAGGTGCTGATGACTTTATCCGAGAGCTAAAGGATGGATATGACACCTATGTCGGTGAAAGAGGTGTCAAGCTTTCCGGTGGACAAAAGCAAAGAATCAGTATTGCCAGAGTATTCTTAAAAAATCCGCCAATCATTATTTTAGATGAAGCAACCTCGGCATTAGATAATGAGAGTGAATATGCAGTTGCAAAGTCCCTGAATGAATTAGCAAAGGGAAGAACGACTTTGACGATAGCACATAGACTTTCCAGTATCCGTAACTCAGACCGTATTTTAGTATTGACAGATGAGGGTATTGTGGAGGAAGGAAATCATGATACCTTAATGAAAAAGCAGGGTGTTTACTATCAATTTTACACCATGGCAAATGAAATGAAATAAAGAAAGGTGTTAACATGGAAGAACAAAAACAATCAAGATTTGTTGGTGTGGACAATCCACAAATAGAAAGCAAAAGAATAGGTATCTTTTTTATTGTAACCTTTGTCATAAGCTGGGTCGTAGAATTTGGAGCAATCATTCCCATGTTCAACAGCACAGAAACAGAGTATGTACAGAATGCAGTCAGTATGATTGGTTCTATGATGTTTGCTCCTGCTTTTGGTTCACTGATAGCACGCCTGCTTACAAAAGAAGGATTGGTACATTCCGGTTTTCAGTTTAATTTCAGTCAGTTCAGATTCCATTTCTTATTTGGATGGTTTGGAATGACAGCAATGTCATTTTTAGGGGCAGTTATTTATTTTTTGATTTTCAGAAATAATTATGATGCAAATATGACAAATTTTGTTGCAAACTATATGGGTGAAGAAACAGATGCCGTACAGGTTATTGCAGCATATAAAACAGATTTATTAATTAAATTGTTTACAGCACCGGTGCTTGATGTTGTAAACAGCTTCGGCGAAGAATGGGGATGGAGAGCATATTTATTGCCAAAGCTCTATCGTAAGCTTGGTACCGTAAAAGCAGTGCTTCTCTCCGGTTTCCTTTCCGGTCTCTGGTATGCTCCATTAGTAACGATTGGCTATTTTTATGGAGTAGATTATCCGGGAGAGCCATTTACAGGTATTTTGGCAATGTGTATTTTTGGTACAGTAACGGGCATCATTTATTCGGCACTTGCTTTGCGAACAGGAAGTATTTTCCCGGCAGTATTTGCACACAGTAGTATGAGCGTTATGATGTCACAGGCTGCAAATTTTACCTTTGATGGTGGCAATTATTTTGTTGGACCAGCGCCAACAGGCATCATTGCCGGAATTCCTTTACTTGTGGCAGCAGTATTGTTTATGAGAGATTTGATAAAAAATCCGGTAAAATCAAGTGCTGAAAAAAAGGAAGATGGAAATAAGAAAAATGAGTGCGAAAGAGTCTAATCCAATCAGTTGTTTTGAAGCAGAAAAGGTCATGGAAAAAGCGCTGGATATAGGAGAAGCCATGCTTTGTTCCGGGGCGGAGATTTTACGAGTCGAGGATACGATTATGCGTATCTGCCTGGCTTATGGTGATGGTATTGTAGATGTATTTACGATTTTATCTTTGATTATTTTAAGCTGGCATACGACAGATGATAAAAATTACACACAGACAAGGCGTATTTATTCTTATTCGACAAATCTGAAAAAGTTAGAAGAATTAAATGCACTCTCAAGATACATATGTGAAGAAAAACCCTCCTGTGATTTTATTGAGGAGCAGGTAGAACGTATTATGTATGAGAAAGATACGAAAAAGACCGGTTCAGCTGTTTTGCTTTTTGGAAATGTTTTAGGGGCAGCAGGCTTTGCGGTATTTTTTGGCGGCATGCTCAGAGATGGCATAGCAGCAGGAATTGCAGCTGTATTTTTGTATCTATGGATGAATTTTTACCAAAAACACAGTAGTAATCGAGTCATGTTCACGCTATTGACTTCTTTTGTCGCAGGATTCATTTGTATTTTAATGGTGAGACTTGGTATTGGGGTCAATCAGGATAAGGTGATGATAGGAATCATTATGCTGTTAATCCCCGGAATTAATATGATGAATTCCTTAAGGGATATGATTTGCGGTGATATTATTACGGGAATGCTTAAGCTTGCAGAATCCTTAATGGTCGCAGTTGCGATTGCAGGTGGTTTTGCACTTGCTATTATTCTGGCAGGATTTTTAGCAATTCCTTTTGTTGGATAAGGTTCTTTAGGAGGCTATACATGTTAGAGTTAGGTTACCTGTGGAGTAAATATGGCGTGATGTTGCTTTCAGGGCTTGTGGGCACTTTGGGCTTTTGTATTTTTTTTCATGTAAAAAAGGATAAGCTGATATATGGCTGTATAGGAGGAATGATTTCTCTTTTAGTCTATTTTTTCTGTATAGAATGTGGAATGAACGATTTCTTTCAAAATATGTTTGCTGCTATCATAGCAACACTTTTTGCAGAAATCATGGCAAGAGTGGTAAAGGCTCCCTCTACTGTATTTCTGATTCCGGCGGTCATACCTTTAACACCGGGAAGTCTTTTGTATTATACGATGGAGGCAGCTGTGGAAGGAGATGCACAAATGACAAAATACTATGGCCAAAAGACGGGCATGGTAGCACTTGGCATTGCGCTTGGTATTGTACTCGTATCTGCAATCTTTTATCAAATGAGCCACAAGAACGTAGAAATGAAGGTTAAGCTTGGTAACGAAAAAAGAAAGGGGTTTGAAACAAAATGAAGCTATTTGTGTATAACATGAGAGAATTCGACGAATTACGTTTTTTTGAGAATTATTGTAAGGAAAACAGAATTAAATTTGAGTATACGGCAGAGTCTCCGACTTTGGAAAATGCAAAGCTTGCAAAGGGTTGCGAAATTGTAGATATTATTACCACGCCAATCAAACGTGACCTGATTGATAAATGGAAGGAAATGGGTGTAAAATGTATCACGACCAGAACAATCGGTTATGATCATATTGATTATGAATATGCAAAAAGCATTGGCATCGGAGTCGTACATATCTCATACTCACCATCAAGTGTGGCTGATTATACAGTAATGATGATGTTAATGGGTTGTAGAAAAATGAAGCATAACATGGAGCGTGCAGCGATTCAGGATTATTCCTTAAAAGGAAAACTTGGGCGAGAGCTTCATAATTGTACAGTAGGTATCGTTGGAACAGGTAAAATCGGAAAAACAGTTATCAGAAATCTTTCCGGCTTTGGCTGTCGTATTCTTGCCTATGATGTACGCCAGAGTGAGGAAGTAAAGGAATATGCAGAGTATGTGTCTTTAGACAAACTGTTAAAATCCAGTGATATTATATCTCTTCATGTACCTGCAACACCGGAAAGCTTTCATATGATTGACGATAAAGCCATTGCAAAAATGAAGCAGGATGTAATCATTATCAATTGTGCGAGAGGTTCTTTGATTGATACAGAAGCCTTAATAAAAGGTATCGAGAAAAAGAAAATAGCATTTGCAGGTTTAGATGTTATTGAAAATGAAGCAGGTTTATATTATTATAATCGACAAGGAGAGCCACTGCACAACCCACAGCTTGCGATTTTACGGTCTTACTCAAATGTAATGGTAACACCACATACGGCATTTTACACAGATGAAGCTGTAATGAATATGGTAGAAAACTCAATTATTTGTGCAAAGGCATATATAGATGGTAAGAAAACTCCGTTTGAAGTATAGAAAAGTTTATGATACAATAGCGCAGAAACAGATAAGTGTTATCTCCATAGATGGAACGTAAGACAGGGAGGATGTTTACTTTTGTCGCAGTTTACGAAAAAAGCGATTATTCAGACGTTTTTACAGCTTCTTAACAAGCAGTCAATGGATAAGATTACCGTAAAGGATATTGTAGAAACCTGTGGAATCAATCGTAATACTTTTTATTATTATTACAAGGATGTTTATGATCTGATAGATGATATTTTTAAATTGGAGACAGAAAGAATTATTTCCGAGAAAAATCAGTTTGAGACCTGGACGGAAGAACTCAGCAGTATTGTTCAAATAGCGATGGATAATAAAAAAGCAATTGCACACATTTATTATTCAAGAAGCAGAGATGTGCTGGAACAATACCTGTTTACCATGACAGGAATCATTATTCGAAATTATGTGGCGGAGCATGTTGATACTACAGATGTAACGCCTGAAAATATTGAATTTGTCTGCTCCTTTTTCTGCTATTCGCTGGTAGGACTTACCTTAAACTGGATAAAGGGCGGTATGCAGGAGGACTCTACGGATGTGATTGCAACAGAAGCAAGGATTTTTGAAAATACCATACATGGCGCGATAGAAAGCTGTCGCACAGGCAAAAAATAGGAAATGTCCAAAAAACAGACAAAGAAAAAGTGATGTATGAAATTGATACATCGCTTTTTTTTTGTCCATTTAATTAAAAATCGAAAAACGTTAGAATATATCTGAAATGGGGAGATTATGTCGAATTATTCTTGCAAGAAGAGCAGGCTGTAAGAAAGGTATGGTTATTACAATGGATAAACGTGTATTTGGAAGTAAAATTGTATACAGTATATTGTCAGTTTTACTGATGGCAGTTGGTGCTTATTTGATGATTCGTCCGGAGAATTCTCTAGCCCTTGTATGCCATATGATTGGTATTTTGCTGATTATATTTGGAACAGTTCGGGTAATTGGGTATTTTACAAAGGATATGTATGAGCTTGCTTTTCAATTTGATTTTGCGACGGGCATATTTTTGGTAATAATTGGTTTTATACTTGTTTTTCATACGAATTATATTTTGACAGTATTACCTACTTTTATTGGTGCCATTATCATGTTGGATAGTCTGTTTAAAATGCAGATTGCCATAGATGCAAAAAAGTTTGGACTTCGCAAATGGTGGGCTATTCTGGCAATTGCAATTGCAACAAATATTGCAGGGATTTTTCTCATCATCAGACCAATTGATGCGGCCGCTTTTGTATTTCAGTTACTTGGATTAAATCTTGTATTAGATGGCGGACTAAATCTGTTAGTCGTTTTATATACTGTAAAAAGCACAAAGGTAAAAAAATGGGAGGTATAAGTAAATGGGAACAATGACACATACAGCAGGCAGAATCGCATTTGGTGCAGCTGTGGATGTTGCATTAGCAAGTGTAAGAAAAAATCGTGAGGAAGGTGTAATCAAGCTTGTAGATTTGATGGAAAGATATATGAGCAATGAGCAGATTGATTTAGACTATGATAAAGTGAGAGCCATGTTTGCTGACAAAGACTGTACTTTAAATAAGTACATGAACAGAATTATTGATGAGGTAGATCCGCATGTATTAAAAACAACTGCACTAAATCTTGGTTTTGAGGCTTTCTTTCATGGAACAAAGACTATCAGAAAAATGAGAGAAGTACATCAATGCAATATTCCATGGCTGATTTTAATGGACCCGACAAGTGCATGTAATCTGCATTGTACAGGATGTTGGGCAGCAGAATATGGAAATCGTCTGAACCTCTCCTTTGAAGAAATGGATAGTGTTGTTACACAGGGTAAAGAGCTAGGTACCTATTTTTATATGTTTACAGGTGGAGAACCGCTTGTCAGAAAAGCAGATTTAATCAAGCTGTGTGAAAAACACAATGATTGTGCATTCCTTGCATTTACAAATGGTACGCTGGTAGATGAAGCATTTTGTAAGCAAATGAAGAAGGTTGGCAATCTGTATCTTGCTATCAGTCTGGAGGGCTTTGCAGAGGTTAATGATTTACGACGTGGTGCAGGTGTTTACGGCAAAGTCATGAATGCCATGAGATTATTAAAACAGTATGGATTGATATTCGGAAATTCCATCTGCTATACTTCAAAGAACTGTAAAACAGTAACCAGCGATGAATTTGTGGATTTACTGATTCAAAGCGGAAGCCGTTACGCAATGTATTTTCATTATATGCCTGTTGGAAACGATGCCTCTGTGGACTTATTACCTACCATGGAACAGAGAGAATATATGCTGCACAGAGTAAGAGAAATCAGAAATATGAGTCATGGTAAAGGTTTATTTACCTTTGATTTTCAAAATGATGGAGAATTTGTCGGAGGCTGTATTGCCGGAGGAAGAAACTATTTCCATATCAATGCCAACGGAGATGCTGAGCCATGCGTATTTATTCATTATTCAGGCGCAAACATCAGAGAAAACACTTTACTTGAGTGCTTAAAGCAGCCACTTTTTATGGCATACAGAGACAATCAGCCATTTAATAATAATCATTTAAGACCTTGTCCAATGTTGGAAAATCCGGAAATTTTGCAGCGTATGGTAAAAGAAAGCGGTGCAAAATCAACAGATTTGCAATCACCGGAGAGTGTAGAGCATTTATGTGAAAAATGTCATGAATATGCACAAAAGTGGGCACCGGAGGCGGATAGACTATGGAATACCTGCAATCATTTCCATAGTAGCTATGAGAACTATAAAGAAGAAAATTGCCACCAGATGAGTAAAATGCTATAATGTGTTACAGGTAAATGATAGAAAGGATAAATAGCATGACAGCAGGTGAAAGAAGAAAAGCAATCTTAGAGGTAATAAAAGAGGCAAAAGAGCCTATTTCCGGTACAGCTCTTGCAAAACAGTTTGCAGTGAGCAGACAGATTATTGTTCAGGATATTGCTTTCTTACGGACTGCCAATTATGATATTTATTCAACTCCGAGAGGGTATGCGTTGTCTTCAGGATTGGGAAAACCTGCCAATATTGATTTTCTTGAGTATGGAAAAATCAGTAGAGTATTTAAGGTTTCGCATACAGATGAACAAATGGAGGATGAATTAAATACAATTGTAGATAATGGTGGTAAAATCATCAATGTATTTATTGAGCATGAAGTGTATGGTTCTATAAAAGCAGATCTGCAAATATCCTGCAGAAGGCAGGTAAAGGAATTTATGGAGGGTATCCAAAATGGAAAATCCCAGCCATTGATGAAGTTAGCTTCAGGAGGAGTGCACTATCATCTAGTGGAAGCGGAAACAGAGGATGTGTTGGAAATCATCCAGGAAGAATTAAAGAAAAAGGGATATTTATTATAAAAGGGGCTGTAAAATAACTCCTTAAAAAAGCAGCAGCTTACCGACATCTAATTGATGGCAGTAAGCTGCTCTTTATTTTTACAGCTCTTTGTGACGCTTTTGCGTCGTTGCTAGTGGGTAATCTATTTTTGCCATGGGGATTTCAGTGTAAGTTTTATAGGAAATCCCAACAGTCTAAACGACGATGCGGGATTATTTTCCTTTTTCAGAGAGTTATTTTACACTCCCTTTAATTCTAAAAAGCAAAGTTACAAATAAGGACAAAAAAAACACCGTCCCCGATACTTATTTTAAAATCGAAAACAGTGCTTCGTGCACCGCCAGGGGCTCGAACCCTGGACACCCTGATTAAGAGTCAGGTGCTCTA
>CAMBAN010000003.1 GCA_945864145.1 uncultured Lachnospiraceae bacterium
GATCTGTGGGATGCCTGCCGATGGGAGCGTCTATGACACCTTCATCATCTTTAAGGCAACCATGTACAATCGCTCTGTACTTTCTGGTAATAGAATGCTCTTTTAACTGTGCAGAGATATCGTTATGTGCTTCATCATTTTTGCAAATAATCAATGAGCCTGTTGTATCTTTGTCGATACGATGTACGATACCTGGTCTCATCACTCCATTAATGCCCGAAAGTTCTTCTTTACAATGATACATAATTGCATTTACAAGGGTTCCGCCATAGTGTCCCGGTGCAGGATGTACAACCATATTTTTGGGTTTATTTACAATCAGAAAATCTGCATCCTCATATATGATATCCAGAGGAATGTTCTCGGCTTTAATTTCCGGTTCCACAGACTCAGGAATTGTAAAACGAACGATATCATCTACTTTGACCTTATAATTTGCCTTAATGACTTTATCATTTACAAAGACAAGACCATCTTTGATTATTTTCTGAATATAGGAACGGGAAAGCTCACTCATATAATTACTGATACATTTATCAATACGTTCCTCTTCTATTTCCGGAGTTATTTCAAATACAATTTCATTTGTCATATAATTACCTATTTGACATCGCGATATTTTTTGGTACGTAAGGAAAGAAAATTCAAATCGCTTTCTTTATATACAAATAATAGTAAAACCACTAAAAATATCGCAGATAATGTGACATAGATATCAGCAACATTAAAAATCGGGAAATTAATCAGGCTGAAATATAAAAAATCTACTACATAATCTAACCTGCAACGGTCAATCATATTGCCCAAAGCACCTCCGGCAACAAAGACCAAAGCAATATGCAATTTTACATATTTACGTTGATTTGGTGTTTTTACCAAAACATATGCAATGACTGCAAGAATAACCAGGGCAATAAAAATGAAGAAGAACTTCTGATTCTGCAGCATGCCAAAAGCGGCACCTCTGTTTTCTAAATATTTCAGTTCGAAAACACCGTCAATAATGGAAACTGCTGTCTTATCTTTTAAATACAGAACCGCAAAATGTTTTGTTAGCTGATCTATAAAAATCAAAATTGCAAGAAGTAAAATATCTGCTCCAAGTAAAATCCCTTTTTGTGAAAAATTCTTCTTATTCATCCCAATCCTCTTCACTAAAATAAATTTCATTAATACCATTTAAAATTTCTTCTTTTGTGACAGTATTGTCAATTACAGCTTTTCCA
The DNA here is from genome assembly GCA_945864145.1 of uncultured Lachnospiraceae bacterium. Classification (GTDB taxonomy): domain Bacteria; phylum Bacillota; class Clostridia; order Lachnospirales; family Lachnospiraceae; genus COE1. The sequence goes on from CAMBAN010000003.1 coordinate 1,227, forward strand.
ACCTTTTTGAGCAAAATAAATTTAATATGGTCTCCTTCCATTTTCTTGTCAGAAGTAGTTAATTGTAAAATCTCTTCCGGATTGATATCTTCTACAGAAATTGGTAAATTAAATGGCACGAACATATCGCGGATTTCATAATATTCATCCTTGGAAAGAAGCTCTCTCTTCCAGGAAATGAATGCTGCTGCTACACAACCTAATGCTACACACTCTCCATGCAATAATTCAAAATTCTTCGCTTTTTCAATTGCATGACCAATAGTATGACCAAAATTTAAAATAGCACGCTCGCCTTTTTCTGTTGGATCTTTTTCTACGACAAGTTTTTTATAAGTACAGCTTTTTACAACCATATCTTCTAATACATCTAAATTTCTGTCGTGAATTTCATACATATTTTCAATAATCCATTCATAGAAAGAAGCATTCTTAATCAAACCATATTTCATTACCTCTGCCATTCCTGAATAGAACTGTCTGTCGTCCAAAGAGTTCAAAACGGAGATATTCATATAAACAAGCTTAGGCATGTAGAAAGCACCGACCATATTTTTATACTGGTCAAAATCAACGCCAGTCTTTCCACCCACACTACTATCCACTTGTGCCAATAACGTAGTTGGAATTTGAATAAAGTCAACACCACGTAAGTAAGTTGCAGCTACAAATCCGGTAGTATCGCCTACGACACCTCCACCTAAGGCAATAAGCATATCTTTTCTTTCGAATTTGTTTTCAATTAAGAAAGTATAGATATCTTTAACAGTATCTAAATTCTTGCTCTTTTCTCCTTCCGGAAATGCAAATACTTTTACTTCCTTGCAATGCCCCTCTAAGGCATTTTTCACTTCCGCAGCATAGAGACCTTCTACCTTGGAATCTGTAACAATACAAAGTTTTTTGGATATAATATCAAATTTTTCTAATTCTTCTGCAAGCTTTGAAAAATCTGATTCATAAACGATATCATAAATTGGTTTTGTATTCTGGTTGATTGTTAATCTTTGAGACATCTCTTTCTGTTACCTTTCTCTTTTTCTCTTATCCTATATTTTTAAATCAAAGAATATTGCAAAGCAATATTCTGCGCCGCTTTTGCGTCGCATTATTTGCTTTATGGGAATTTCCTATAAAGCAAAAAAACTTCCTACTCATAAAAAGCAGGAAGTTAAAATCTATATCACACTATGAGATATTGGTGGTACATCAAATGTACCTGACAGAATTTCCTGAAAATCACCACTAATACCAACACTGGCAGGTGTTACAACTAAAATATAATTTGATATTTTCTGCAATTTGCCACCTAATGCATAAATAGAACCCGAAGTATAATCTACAATTCGCTGTCCAATTTCTACATCAAGACCTTCCAAATTGAGCACTACTGTACGATTAGCTACTAAGGTATCTGTAATTTCCTGTGCATCTTCCATACTGGTAGGTTTAATAATGCAAACCTCCATATTGCTGCCAGGTGTTCTTTTTACCTGTCTGATTGGCGTTACCTTAGAAGAAGATTTTCTATGTTCAAATTCTTCGTCCTCTTCCTCGTGGCTTTTTTCTTTAAAAAATGATTTTTTAGGTGTTTCTTCTATTTCATCTTCATCATAATAATCATCGCTATCATATTCATCTTCCACATCGCCAAGCTTCATCGCATTTAAAAACTTATCCATAACTCCCATATTCATTCCCTTTCCAATCGGATCACCCCTTATTTGCGCCCGATTTTATGAGTTTACACATTCATCGAATAATTCCGCTCTCCAAATATTCCAGTACCAACACGAACCATTGTAGCACCTTCCGTAACTGCAACAGTATAATCTCCTGTCATTCCCATCGATAATATGTCCATACTTACATTATCAATGTTTTCTTTATTAATGTCAACCGATAATTTTCTTAATTGTTCGAAATACTTCCTGTTTTCCTCAGGTTTTTCGCATACAGGAGCGATTGTCATAAGTCCTTTAATTTCAATATTTGGCAATGCAGCAATTTCCCTCACCAGTGAAAACACCTGCTCTTTGGTTGTACCGAATTTGGAAATTTCCCCTGCGATATTTACTTCAATTAAAATACGGCAAGTTGCCTGCTTTTTGCCTGCTTCTTTACTGATTTCTTCTGCGAGTCTTAAGGAATCTACACTGTGAATCAGAAATACTTTATCTACAATATATTTTACTTTGTTTCTTTGTAAATGACCAATCATGTGCCATCTGATATCTTTAGGCAAGACTTCATATTTATCTACCAATTCCTGCACTTTATTTTCACCAAAATCACGACATCCTGTATCGTAAGCTTCTTGTAGCATCTCTACCGGTTTTGTTTTACTGACCGCGATTAAAGTAACCTCATCTTTCTTTCGTTTTGATACCTCACAGGCTTTTTCAATCTGCTGTTCTACATATGTAATATTTTCCTTAATCATTTTTTTCGCCTTTCTCTTAATTAAAAATGAAATCACCTGTACTTACACTCGAAGCATCCAATACGATTCTGTCATAAACAGTTAATCCATATTGTGTATTTGAGCTTACAATGGCATATTCATCATTTTGATATAAAATAGTAATTTGTTTAAAATCAGCATAACCCTTATTCATATTATAAACGCCAATGAGAGAGCCTGATTTGCTGATAGCCATTTTATCTGTAGAATTTGGTTTACAGATGTAATCACCTACACTCAGGTTTTCATTGTCTACATAGAATTCATCCTCATTAGAGTTGTAAACGGTAGTTTCTACAAATTCGTATACCACATTTCCGTTTTCATCATAAAACTCTTTTGAAACACCATAATTTCCATTTTCACCACCCTTGCTCATATATTCAGCCGGAATGATAAAAAATGTTTTTTCTGCAATTGCAGATAACGGAATCTTCAATCCCTTTTCTTCATCTATTTGAATTTCAATCTCTATAAATCTTTCTGTACAAAAAGAAGTACAGGAATTTTCAAAGGATAAAATGACAAAAGTGTCATCTCCATTTTTTTGCACGGAAACGGAAGCCCATGAACTTTCCTGCGTCCTGACAAATTTAACTTTTACATACTTTTCCTCTTCTAACTCGGCTGCATAATCTGCATCCATAGGCACAGCAATTGACCATTTTTCACTGGTAATGAGTTTACCGACTGCTGTACTCGTATCTACCAATTCATTATTGTTCAATCGAGTCTTTTCATATGTGCTTTCATCAAAAAGTGTATTGGTTAATTTCTCGGGGGTGATATCTTCATAGCCATCTGTATAGTAAACAAAATAGCCTGATTTTCCGGTCGTACACAAATTGACCATACCGTTTAGACTGGACTGATTTAAACTTTCCAAACTTTGATACATATTGAGATTGACCATTTTCATAATATCCCCCTCAATATCATATTTGAAATCATAAACCGTCTGAAACTCTTTTTGAGAAAATATACGATTGAACTGTACAATTGTTGAGCGAAAATCACTTAATTCATCATCAGTATAAGTATTCTCCCCGAGCTCACCATTAGTAAGGAGAGTCGACAATTTTCCACTTTCGTCAATAGAGTATACGGTATCTCTTGACGATACTCGTTCTCCTTCCCTGACGAAGTAGTTAATATACCCATTATAAGGAGATTGTATTACTTCTTCCTCTCTTAATGCCATGCCGGTATAGGTTTTTGAGATAGATAAAGAACCCATTTGTATTTCATACCCACTGATTGGTGTTGAATGAAAATATGAATAAATTAGTACTAAAATATAGAGAGTAATTGCTCCAAAAATGATAAGCTCCATCGTATTGATTGTTTTTCCAGATTGATGGCGAATATCTACAACCTTGTTACTTTTTCTAGGCATAGCTTGTCTCCTGCTTTTCTTTTATTCCCCTGACTTTAACATAATAGGAAAGAAATTTCCTATTGCATAAAAAAGAGTTTGCTCAGCAGCAAACTCTCAAAGAATTTTCTTCGAAAATTCTTTACTGAGTTTCACTACATACGAGCAATTTCCTATTGCATAAAAAAGCCTCGGAATTCCCGAGGCTTTACTATATATTTAAAGAGATACAATAACTTTTGATTTTACAGCTTCCGGTAATTCAGATTCATCCTTGGATACGCTTGCAACAATCTTAAAATGGTATGTATCACTAATGTCATCCAGCTTAGTAACCAATTTTTCTATTTCTTCTGCTGCATCTATATTTGCAAGCTTTAGGAAACTGTCCAAATAAATTTGTTCCAAATCATGGTCTTGTGAAACAATGCCTCTGATAAAGCCTACAAATTCGTCTGCATTTGCAACACCATAATCCTTTACATTAATTAATCGAATCTTATTATTCAGTTCATACATATGGTCGATGCTTTTATCTAAGTACACTACATTTCCTGTTGCTTCCTTGATTTCCTTATTGACCATGTCTAATACGATTTTGGTTTTGCCTTTTCCCTTTTTTCCCACAACTAATTGTATCATTGTAATCCCTCCTAAAATTTGAAATAACTACCTTCCTTTGTTATATTCTAATTATAGTAGATTACATAAGAAAAAACAACTATATTTTACGATATCTCACCTAATAATTCTGTCATTTCTTGATAAAGTACAGTTCTGTCTGATGATTTTAAAATAATAGATATATAAGAATTACCTTGTTGGTTCTTTGCATACAAAATCAAACAGCTACCGGCAGCATTTGTAGTACCTGTTTTGCCACCAATCACCGTTATATTGTTGGGAGCAAATGCTTCTCCCTTCAAATAAGCATTTGTAGTCGTCAAACTAAGGTCTTTCTCTTTGCCATTTTTATCATAGTATACAGAATTGTACTTAGAGGTATGAATGATTTCTACAAATTTATCATATTGAATTGCTTCATTACAAATCAAATACAAATCATATGCTGTTGTATAATGGTCAGGGTCTGTTAAGCCATGAGGATTAACAAAATGGCTATTAGTAGCACCAAGGCTGACTGCCATTTCATTCATAATATCTGAAAATCCCTCTACACTACCGCCAATATGTTCTGCAATTAAAATAGCAACATCATTTGCAGATTTTAAAAGCAAGGCATGGAGTGCCTGATCCATTGTCATGGTATCCCCTTCTTCAAGACCAAGTTTCACAGCCCCCTGTTCTGTAATTTCTACATTTTCAGAAGCTGTCAATACATCGTCCAGATTGCCATATTTTAATGCACATAGAGCTGTCAGCACCTTTGTGATGCTTGCAGGATTTAATTTTTCGTGTACATTTTTAGCATATAGCACATTGCCATTATTCAAGTCAAAAAGACCAGCAGCCTCTGCAGCAGACATATCTACGGTTGTATTTTCCCCTACATCACCAATTGTAATGCATAAATCAGATGCAAAAGGCTCCAATTCCTGCATTTCACTTGTTGCGCTTATAGAGAACCCAGGGTTATTGCTGTTTCTGTCATACGCAAACTCATATTCTTTAGATGCGCAGGCTGATAATGTCAAAGTAGAAGCTAAGGTTAAACAAATCACTTTTGTTGTCTTATTTATACATCTCACGCCAATCCAAGTCTCCTCTATCCAGCGACTTAATCAATAATTCTGCTGATGCCAGGTTAGTTGCCAAAGGAATATTGTGCATATCACAAAGCTTTACAGCATTGTTTACATCTGGTTCATGTGATTTAGAATTAAGAGGATCTCTTAAAAAGATAACCAAATCAATCTGATTATGCTCAATTTGTGCACAAATTTGTTGTTCACCGCCTAAATGTCCTGCTAAGTACTTATGAATATTCAAATTTGTTACTTCCTCTATTAACCTTCCGGTTGTTCCTGTGGCAAATAATTCATTTTTACTCAAAATGCCTCTGTATGCAATGCAAAAGTTCTGCATCAGTTTTTTCTTTCCGTCATGTGCGATTAACGCGATATTCATTTTACTTGCACCATCCTTTGTTAATTATTATATTTTCTTACACACTGTAATCTTACATTAAGAACAAAACCCATCCCAATAAAGATACTAACCAAAGAAGTCAGACCATAGCTTACAAACGGTAAAGGAACACCTGTATTTGGGAAAATACCGGTTGCTACGGCGATATTTACGAAGCTTTGAAAACCAATTAATGCGGCCATTCCTGAAGCAATACAGGTACCTGCTAAGTCTTTTGCTTTTCTGGCAACGTTTACACATTCTATTGCAATTAGAAATTCCAGTAGAATGACTACACAACCGCCTACAAAACCAAGCTCCTCACCTACAAGTGTAAAAATGAAGTCCGTCTGAGGTTCTGATATAAAATTACCATTTTTTACAGAGCTTATCATATTATTATTTAAGCCCTTACCCCATAGCATACCAGAGCCTATTGCCATCATCGCATTGGTCTGCTGATAGGCAGCACCTGTCGCATACTTTTCCGGCTCCAGCCATGCTAAAATTCTTGTCTGTTGATATTCTTTGATGATTGTCTGATCCGGCTGTAATACAAGTATCAAAAAAATCACTGCCGCCGGAATGGCAATACTCAATACTCCAATAATAATTTTGGAATCCAATCCGCCCATATACCAGATAACGCAGAAAATAACAAGTATGACAATACTTGTAGACATATCCGGCTGTTTATATATTAAAAGTAATGGCGGTGCCAAAAGCAATATCATCGTAGCAATGATTCGCAAAGAATTCAAATGCTCCTTATGTTTCATAATAAACTGTGAATAGAATAAAATCAACATAATTTTCGCAGTTTCAGATGGTTGAAACTGAATTCCTCCAATTTCCAACCATCTTGTTGCGTTATTTACATTCTCTCCAAAAAAATGAACAAGTACCAGTAAAAGTAGATTTACGAAATAAATCAGCCAATAAAAATGTAGGAAAAAGGAATAGTCAAAAAAAGAAATAACAAGCATGATAAACACACCCATCAGTAATCCCTGTAACTGCCTTTCCTGCACAGAGGTTTTTGCACTTCCTACAACTAAAACGCCAATAACAGATATGGCAATCACCATAATTATTAATTTAAAATCATAATCTCTGACTCTGTAATTCTTAAACATGTTAATAACTGTGCCTTTCTCATAACCCGTAAATTTGTGCCATAGGCACAAATAATAGTGTGAAATTCAGAACATATTTCTTAGGAAATACGACAATTATTCAAATCAATAATTGGAATATTGGCATACAATACTGGTAACTTATTCCTGCCGGATTTTGCTGTTTTTGAGATTTGAATATCCATACTGTCTGAATCTATTTTCATATATTTGGAAATTACCAAAGCAATATCATGCTTAATCAGTTCCATCATTTCAGGAGAACAATTTACGCGATCTGATATTAATAATATTTTCAAACGATCTTTGGCAATCTGTTTTGATTTCTTTTTATGAAACAAGCGAAGAATACTCATATATGTACCTCCTGACTTACATAATTTTTATGAAACAGATTTGCAATTTTGTTCCACATGGTTCGGTCTTTTCCTAAATCCATAAATGGAACCTCTTTGCCAGCCAGCCGATAACAAATATTAAAATAAGCCTGTCCAGCTTGGGAATTTGTTCCCACCAAAGGTTCTCCTTGATTGGTGGCAATCACCACATTTTCATCATCGGGTACAATACCCAGTAAAGGAATTCCTAAAATATCTACGACATCCTCTACTGTCATCATATCACCCCGCCGTACTAAATCATATCGCAGACGGTTTACTATCAGTTCAATTTGTTTTACTTCATTTGCCTCCAATAAACCGACAATGCGGTCGGCATCTCGAATAGCAGAAACTTCCGGTGTCGTGACAACAACAGCTCGATTTGCTCCCGCAATAGCATTTTGAAAGCCTTGCTCAATACCTGCAGGGCAATCTAAAATTACAAAATCATACTGATACTTTAAATTTTCAATTAGGGTCACCATTTGCTTTGGTGTGATACAATTTTTATCTCTGGTCTGAGAAGCTGGTAGTAAAAACAGACCGGGATTTCTCTTATCTTTAATCAATGCCTGTTTCAATCTGCATTTTCCTTCTATGACATCCACCAGATTATAAACAATGCGATTTTCCAATCCCATGACAACATCTAAATTTCTTAATCCGATGTCTGCATCAATTAGAACAACTTTTTTCCCGAGCCTTGCAAGACCTGTACCTACGTTTGCAGATGTAGTGGTCTTTCCTACACCGCCTTTACCGGATGTGACAACAATTACTTCACTCATAGTAACCTCAACTTTCTCCATAAAGGTTGGATAATAATTTCGTTATAGTGATTTTGTCACTTCTTTGGTATTTCTAGAAAGTAAAACTTTCTAACACTTCTTTGGTAATTTGGTCTACCACAATTTCTCCATTGTATGTATATGCAATTTTAGGCACCTGTTTTGCTTTGAAGCCCCATTTCGGATTTTTTTGTTTTCCACATTCCAATTCGCCAATTTTCAGGCTTTCAGGAGACATATCTAATGCAACTACAAAATGACTGTTGCTTCCTGTAGCGCCGGCAAATGCTTCTCCGTACAAGCCACCTAAAATAACAATATCCTTCGCTGAATACACAGAACAGCCAACATTCACATCGCCAAGAATGACAATACTGTTTTCTGTCTCAATGCTTTGTCCGTCTTTTAAAGAACCTCTGTAAAACTGCCCGCAGTTTTCATCTTTCTGAAAGGTAAGGTTGCTTTGTACACCTAAGAATTTGATATTTTTATCCTCGTCTTTTCCCATGAGACAAAGTACATGAAGTCTTGAGTTTTCAGTAATCGTATCTAAAATACTTCGCTCTTCTTTTTCGGAAAGCACACGACCTTCCAATGAAATGGCAACGGAAGCATCTTTAAAAAAGCCATCCGCCTCTTGAAATTTGAGAGCAATATCCTGTAACAATTCATCAAAAGGAATATCCGGATCCATAATAATCGATATTCCGCTAGAGAAACTTTTTAAGATTACTGAATTTTTCACGTTACTTTCCTTACCTTTCTTTTATTTGTTAATTACTTAATCATCTCCACCACCTGTAGTTTCCAAGGTAGTAGCTGTACCTGTAAGCAATTCTTCATCATCTACCAAACCATAATAGTATTGGTAGACATCTCTTGCTGTTTGTGCAGCATAAGCTGATTCATATCCAAATGCGATACGAACTGTAACCGCAATTTCTGGATTTTCATAAGGGGCATAGCTGATAAAAAGTGCATGGGTAGAACGCGTTCTGTCCTGCTGTGCTGTACCTGTTTTTCCGGCTACATCTACCGCTAATGAGTTAAAATAGGATTTACTTTCCACTACTTTTCTCATACCGGAATGAATGGCATTCCATAGCCCATCAGAAATATCCACAGTATTTCTAATCTCCGGCTGATAATCAGTAAGCAGATTTCCCTTTGAATCTGTCAATTTATCTAATAAGCTTAAATTGTAACAGGTGCCACTGTTGGCAACTGTTGTTACATAGCGTGCAAGTCCTACAGTTGTGTAGTTGTGTGTACCCTGTCCAATCGCAGATGGCACTGCTAATTCATCAGAAAATTTTGGCTCAGCTTCCTGGATTTCAATGCCGGATTTTTCTGTCAGACCAAACATATCTGCATATTTTTCCAAACGATTTAAACCATACTCACTATTATAGCCACTGCCATCCTGACTTAAACGAAAACCTACTTCATAGAAAAAATTATTACATGAATTTGCTACTGCATTTGAGACATTCATAGCTCCATGGGAGCCGGGATATACCCAACAGTGATAAATAGTAGGTGCCAATTTTTCAAAGGTACCTGTACAATTAATAGTTTCACCTAAAGAAGAAACAACTCCTTCTTCAATGGATGCTACAGCAGAAACAATTTTGAAGGTAGAACCTGGTGCCGTTCGTTGCTGTGTAGCTGCACTCCACTGCGGTACCGACAAATCAGCCTGTAGTTGAGCATAATAAGAAGCATCTACTCCATTTGCAAGCTTGTTGATATCGTAACCCGGATATGACACAAGTGCCAGAACTTCACCGGTATTTACATCCGTCACAACACAGGAACCGGAGCATGGGTCAAGTGCAAGCTGCGCAGGTGTAATCTGCAGAGTTGAAATCATTTCTACCATAAAATCATAAGGACTTATCTTTCCATTTCTCAGATTGGAAATTTTTTCTTCTGATACACTGATTAAATCCTGTTCCCATAAAAGCATACAAATTTGCTTTCCACTGATAGTCTGGTTACTAATCATATATTTATAAATCTTTTTGGTAAATTCAGTATTGTCTTTTAGATTTTTTACAATATAATCATTGAGCGCATGCATAACCTCTGTGGAATCCGAATACTGACTTTCTACGGAAAGTTTAGTAATGTCAATCCAGTTTTTGGAAATAGCATACACTAAATATTCCTGCAAACTGATAGACTCTTCAGAATTCCATGCAAGATAGGTCTTGTCTTCTTTATCAATTGCACTGCTGACTAATACACCTTTATTTGTAAGCATTGTAACTATATAGCTTTCATAAGTTCTGTATTCTTTCGTCAGCTTACCATAAGGCGTTTTGACCGTAGTCAACTCCTCGCTGATTTTATCTAATACCTCTGCCTGCTTTGTAAGAAAAGCCTGATGTACCTGCTTTTCCGTATCACTTGCAGAATCATCTGTAAATCTTGTAATATCTATGACATTATTGTTTATTAACTGAAAATACACATCATCAATAGGAATCGCAATATTACTTTGTTTGGAAGCAGTAGCTGGATCATAATTCATAATATTTTTCATTTTAGAAACGATAATACCGGCGATATTTTGTTCCAAAATGTTGTAAACAGCTACTTGCAAATCTTTGTCAATAGAAAGATACAGATTATTTCCTGCCTGTGGTTCTACCACATCGGTTGTCTCAATCACTCGTCCAAGATTATCTACATAGATAGTTTCAGAACCTTTGACACCTTGCAGTTCTAATTCCATAACCTGTTCAATACCATTTTTACCTACCGTATCATTCATAGTATAGCTGCTGTTTGACTGGGACAGTTCATCTAATTCATCCTGGTCAATTTTTCCGGTATAACCTAAAATATGAGAAAAATAATACGGATAATTGTATTTTCTAATAGTAGTCTCTTCTATAGAAACACCCTCTAAATCACTGGCATTCTCCATAATCACTGCTACTGTCTTATCTGACACGTCTGTCGCAACTGTCGTTGCGATATATTTTTGGAAACTGTAGAGACTCATCTGATAACGAATGGTAATGATTTGCAAAACCTCTCGCTTGGTATATCCTTGTCCGGGAACAAATTCTTTTGTTCCATCTTCCTTTGTAACAGTTTCTCCAATTTTATATTTATTGCATAAGTACATAATGACTTCGTCCGGTGTTGCTGTTTTTTCAGCATACAACAGTTCATCCACCTTTGTTCTGCCATAAATATCTGCCAAAAATCTATTTAGTTTTGTCCCCTCAATATCAAAAGCATACTCCCCTGCTTCATTGATAATAATATCGAAATCACTTATGACATTGTCGTCATTTGCCTCTATCATATGAATGAGCTTGTACAAAGTAGCATTTATCTGCTCATTTTTACGACTTCCGGATTCATATACATCTTCAATTGTTACAGAATAAGCAAGTTCATTATAAGCAAGTAAATTGCCGTTTCTATCGTAGATATTTCCACGGGTACCTTCAATAATTCTTTCTTTTTGTATCTTAAGTTGGAAATTATTCAAATATGATTGACCTTTTACTATTTGCAGGTAGAAAATCCTATATATCAAAACACCTGCCATAAGTGCAAAAGCTAAATACAGCAGTAAAAATCTGGAAGTAACCATATTGAATAAACTTTCTTTAATCTTTTTTAGCAAGTTTTCGGTCACCTCTTTTTTCGGAATTGTTCAGTTTATTATTAATGAACAATATAATTGGATATAGAAAAATAGTAACAAAAATTGTATATACTAATTCTGGGAATATAACGTTCTTTACATAAAAACCAAAAGCAAAACGCCCTCTTAGTAAAAACAGCAGAATATAGCATAACAAAGAATAAACAATATCACTTCCGGTAATCAAAGCCAACGGAAGCTTTAAGTCATCCTGATAGAAAACTCTGTGAAACAGACCATTGCAGGCTCCAATGTACAAAAACAGCAAAGCGTAAAATCCAAGTACACTACCGTTAAAAACGTCCATTAAAAGTCCGCAAAGAAAGCCTACAAGCATTCCATGTCTTTCACCATACATAAATCCATAGGATGCTGTAACAATAATCAATAAATTGGGTGAAATATCACCAAAACTCAATTTTTGAAATAATGTGGTCTGTAAGACAAAGCCGAACAGAATCATGCATATCATCGAGATAATCTTTTTCATTCCGTACTCCAATATTATTTGGAAATTTGCTGCTTGGTCTCCAGGATAACAAGCACTTCTTCCAAATGAGAAAAATCTACAGCAGGTGTAATCTCTCCATATTTAGTAATATTATTGGAGTCCTGCTCAATTTTGCTAATATAGCCAATAAGAATACCCGGCAGATATTTGTCACTGATATTAGAAGTAACAACCTTATCTCCCAATTCAACCTTATCCTTTGTATCATTTAACTGTTCATACCCAATGACTCCCTCTGCCATAAGCTGCAAAGAGCCAGTAACAATCATGGTATCTGAGCTGGCCAGTACCATACCACTGACATTTGAATCATCATTAATGATAGCATTTACTTTAGCCCAGTTGTCACCAATATCGGTAATACGACCAACCAGACCACCTCCGGCAATGACATTCATGTCAACTGTCAGTCCGTCATTTAATCCTTTATCAATGGTAAAGGTATGGAACCAGTTACCACTGTCTCGGGCAATGATGCGTGCACCTACTTTATCGTAACTGCTATACTGTTCATCAAGCTCTAACAGTTCTCTTAGATTATTTAATTCATATTTATCCTGTTGGAGCTGTGTATTCTGAATAGTAAGTTCTGCTACCTGCTCCTTCAGTTCCTGATTTTCTTTCAGAACTTCTTTTAGTTCGCCAAGTTCCTCCACTCTGTTGGATATCCAGGTTCCTACGTTGGTCACGCCTTTTTGAAACGGAACTACAACATAGCCTACTACTTTATTAAGCGGCATGGAGGAATAATCTGTAAAAAAAGAAAAGGCCATCAAAGCAATGCAAATGCAGGTTAAAATGAGAAGCAGATATTTGCTTGGGATGGAAAACTTTTCTTTTTTCCTTTTTACTAAAGGACTCATCGACTCATTCCTTCTAAATAAGCAACGGATTTATAGTTGTCATCTTTGATAATCTTAGATAAACCTAATGCAACACCTGTTACAGGGTTCTCACTAACATTTACCTTTAAGCCTGTACCTTTTGCAAGTAATTCAGCTAAATGGCTGACTTGAGATGCACCACCGGTCAGATAGATACCTCTTCTGAAGATATCTGCAGACAATTCTGGCGGAGTTCTTTCCAAAATAACACGAATATTATCAATAATGACATTAAAATTCTCTAACATACTTTCACAGACAAGATCAGTAGGAATTTCTTTTTCCATTGGCAATCCTGTTACAATATCTCGTCCGTACACAATAGCGCCTTTTCCGGCTTCTTCCAGCTCCTTTAAAGAAATTTTTACCATTTCGGAGGTTTTGCTTCCTACGATTAGGCTGAATTCTTTACGAATGGCATTTTTAATAGATTCATCAAATTTCTGTCCGCCTACTTTAATCAGCTTACTTAATACAATACCTCCAAGGGAGAGAATAGAAATTTCTGTTGTATGGAAACCAACATTGACTACTAAGATACCCTGAGCATTTTTTACATCAATATCAAGACCAAGTCCATCAGCAACTGCTTTTTCCACACGCATGATTTTCTTTGCCTTTACGTTTGCTTCCTTAATCAAATCAAAGAAAGCTCTCTTTTCAACATCTGTGATGTCAGATGGTACTGCGATATAGAAATCAGCAGGTTTAATGACACCCTTATTAGAATCAGAAATGAAATTACGTAGTAAAAGCTGCATATTTTTAATATCTGCAATAACACCATTGCAAAGTGGATATGAAATTTCAATGCTGGATGGGGCTTTTTCGTACATATCATAGGCAGAATCACCATATGCGAACAGTGTCTTTTTATTTTCCACTGCAATCATATTCTTTTCTACCATTACCTGGTCGCTGTGTGCACTGTAAATTTTAATTGTTCTGGTACCTAAATCAATACCATATGCGTTGTTAGTCAACATAACAACTCCTTTCTGTCTCTATAAAAGTCTATTCTGTTTAAAACTAAAGAATTGATTGTCTCCAATAATAATATGGTCCAGTAACGGAATTTCAACCAATTCGGATACTTCCTTTATTTTATTTGTCATAAGTCTGTCTTGCCTGCTTGGGTTTGGATCCCCACTTGGGTGGTTATGCAATAAAATAATATAGGTGGCGTCCTCTTTCATTGCCTTCACGAAGATTTCTCGCGATGACACCGGCGTTGCATTGATGGTGCCCATGGAAAGGACACAATCGGTCAATAGCCTGTTTTTACCATCTAAAAGAACAAGAATACATTGTTCTCTTTCCTGATGTCTGAGTCGTTCCATATAATAGCCGGCAACAGAATCAGCATTTAGAAAATCCAGTTTCTTTTCTGCCTGCATATGGGAAATACGTTTGGCAATTTCAGCGATACAAAGCAGTTGAATTGCTTTTACCTCTCCAATGCCATGTAGTTTTGTCAAATCCATCTAAGAATAATGATGTAAGCCTAATAGTCCCCATTTATCACCGGAAAGTTTCAATACATCTCGCCCCAGTTCTACAGGTGTCTTATTTTTTGTACCGGTACGAAGCATAATGGCAAGCAACTCCGCATCCGTCAGACTCTCCGGACCGAGGGCTTTAAATTTGTCATAAGGTAATTCTTCCCGTGAAAATGTTTCTTTAAATACGCTCATGTCATATTTATGTAACTCGTACATATACTATTAAGTTTTCATCGAACCATTGTTATCTTACCACACCAAAAACAGTCTGTACACATAAAACCATAGTTTTTTTTCGACCTGTCAGGGTACTTATTTGTCTAATTTTGCAAGTCCTGCATCTACAATTTCCTGTAAAGTTCTCATAATACCAAATTTTGCATGCTCGTAAGTAAGTCCACCCTGGAAATAGACAGCATATGGGGGCTTAATTGGTCCATCTGCACTCAATTCGATAGAAGAACCGGAAACAAAGGCACCTGCAGCCATGATAACAGGACTGTCATAGCCTGGCATATCCCAAGGTTCCGGTGTCACAAAGCTGTCTACCGGTGCAGCAGCCTGAATACCCTTACAAAATGCAATCACGCCCTCTGCTGTTCCAAAGGTAACTGCCTGAATAATATCATGACGGGACTCTGTACTGTCTGGTACTACACAAAATCCAAGTCTTTCATAAATATTTGCTGCAAAAATAGCACCCTTTAAGGCACTTGCCGTTACTGTCGGTGCCAGGAACAAACCATGATAAAAATCTCTTAAGATGCCAAGAGAAGCACCGACTTCTTTACCAAGTCCGGGAGAAGTCAAACGATAAGCAGCATTCTCTACACACTCTTTTTTTCCAGCAATATAACCACCAATTGGTGCAAGACCTCCTCCCGGATTTTTAATCAGGGAACCCACTACCATGTCGGCGCCTACGTCTGTCGGTTCAATGGTTTCCACAAATTCACCGTAACAATTATCTACCATACAGATAACATCCGGTTTGATTCCTTTAATAAAAGAAATCAATTCTCCGATTCGTGCTACAGATAAGGTCGGTCTAGTCTGATATCCTTTTGAACGTTGAATCGTTACAAGCTTTGTCTTTTCATTGATGGCTTTTTTTATGTTTTCATAATCAAAGCTGCCATCTTCTAATAAATCTACCTGGCGATAGGAAATCCCATATTCCTTTAAAGATCCTTTAGAAGGTCTGATACCGATAACCTCTTCTAAAGTATCATAAGGTTTTCCTACAGGTGAAAGGAGCTCATCTCCCGGTCTCAAATTGCTCATAAGAGCAAGAGCAAGCGCATGGGTTCCACAAGTAATCTGCGGTCTGACTAAAGCGTCCTCGGTATGAAAAATAGAAGCATACACAGCTTCTAAGGTCTCTCTTCCAAGGTCATTATAACCATAGCCTGTAGTGCCAAGAAGACATGCTTCACTGACTTTATTGTCCTGCATTGCCTTTATGACCTTCAACTGATTATATTCTGCGACCTTATCGATTTGTTCAAATCTGTCAGAAAGTCCTTCTATTATTTCTTCACAATAATCATATACCTTTTTGGAGATACCAAGAGACTGGTACATTTCTTCTACATTACAACTCATGATAAACCTTTCTTTTCTTACGTTATATTTCTTTCGTTACAAATACCAATCATATATTGTAACATCTTTTCTTCACTATTTGCAAATATATCTTTGTCAACCCAGATAACATCTTTTTCTCTACGAAACCAGGTAAGCTGACGCTTTGCAAAATGCCTGGTATCACGCTTAATCAGGTAAACTGCTTCATCGAGAGTAATATTTCCCTGCAAATAGTCAATGATTTCCTTGTAGCCAAGCCCCTGCATGGCGGTCGATTCTTTCTGACAACCCATCGCAAGAAGGCTTTTCACCTCATCGACAAGTCCTTCCTGCAACATGATATCTACTCTTTTGTCTATATTTTCATAGATGATTTCTCTTTTATTATTCAGTACAAAGTAAGCAGATTGGTAGGCTGACGTTTTTTCACGTTCTATTTCATTATGCTCAGAGATCTTTTCACCTGTTTGTCGGTAATACTCAATCGCTCTGATGACACGTTTTACATTATTTGCATGAATGCTTTCGGCAGATTTTGGGTCGATTTCCTGTAAAATCTGATGCAGATATTCGGCTCCATTTTTCTGAGCAAGTTCTTCCAGCTCCTGACGAAGTACTGTATCTGCATCGTTTTGTGTAAAATCTACATCATAGAGCACGGATTGGATATAAAAGCCTGTTCCACCAACCAATACAGGTATTTTCCCATGTGCATAAATCTGTTCTATCGCTTCTTTTGCATATTTTTGAAACAATACCACATTAAATTCTTCAGTAGGCGAAAGAATGTCAACCAGATAGTGCTTAACCCCCATCATTTCCTCAGGTTTAATTTTTGCAGAACCAATATCCATATGTTGGTAGACCTGCATGGAGTCTGCTGAGATAATTTCTCCATTTATGGCTTTTGCCAATGCAATGGACAATTTTGTTTTTCCAACTGCAGTAGGTCCCGTCAGAATAACAAGTGGTCGTTTTTTCATTGTAATAACCATGCCTTTCTAATTTACAATTCTTTTAAACTTCTTTTCAACCTCATACTTTGACATAGAAACAATCGTCGGTCTGCCGTGTGGGCAATTGTATGGATTATCCAGAGTCAATAGCTGTTCAATCAGTTGATCCGCTTCTTCTCTGGTCAATGTATGATTTCCTTTTACAGCTGCTTTGCATGCCATAGATGCAATTTTTTCACGAATAACGGTAGGAAGACCTCTTACAGGACTTTCTGACAGTTCTGTCAGAATTTCTTCAAAAAGCTCCTTGCTTTCATACCCAAACAAATCAAAAGGAACTGCTCTGATAGCAAATGCATTCATACCAAAATCTTCAATTTCAAATCCAAGTTCTGCAAAATAGGTCTGATATTGCAAAATGCAGTCTGCTTCTTTTGGCGTGACACTGATGATAATAGGCGGTGTCAAGGTTTGAGAAAAGATTTCATGATTTTCCACCTTTTTGAGTATCTGCTCATATTTTACCTTTTCATGCGCTGCATGCTGGTCAATCAAAAGCATTTTATCTCTGTATTCTACAATCCAATAAGTGTCAAAAACCTGTCCGACAATGCGATACTCAAGCTTGGCATCCCTGGTTAATATTTTTTCATCAAAGAAATTCAGTTGCTCCGGTTTTTCTACAATAATCTGATCTTTGGCTTTAATGATTTGATTTTGCTGCGGCTGTTTTTCCGGCTCTTGTCCTAATATTTTTTGAAGAAGTCTTTCCGGTATTTTCGAATCGGCAGCAGATGTTTGCTCTTTTTGTTGTACTCTATTGTCAACAAAAAAATCATCTTTGACAGTTTCTTCCCGTAAAGGAGCTTTCCCTGTTTCTTCCCGGTTAATGATTACTTTATTATCATATAAAAATTGTCCTACTTTCTCCTTTGCAGGAGAGGTTTTTCCGGCATGATTGTAGCTGCTTTCTTCTCTGAATTCCTGATGCGTTCGTTCCTTTTCAAAAGGCTCAGGAGCTTTTATCGCAGTTTCTTTTTGTTTCTTTAGCACTTCCTCTCTGCCAGGTATGACTTCCGGAATCATTTCCTGTTCTGCTAAAAAACGACCGATATTCTGACTGATAAGCTGATGAATTGCATTTTGATTAGAAAATCTAACCTCCATTTTATTTGGATGAACATTGACGTCTACTTCATCAGTCGGTACTGTAATATAAATAACACAGGAAGGATAACGATGCTGCATCAGAAAATTTTGATAGCCTTCTTCGATTGCTTTTGATATTACCTTGCTTTTAATATATCTTTGATTAACAAAATAATTTTCAAAGTTTCTATTGGCACGATTTAAGGTAGGCTTTCCTAAAAAACCTTCTATTACGATTTGATTATCGACACATTGAAAAGGTATCATTTCATTTGCAATATCTCTGCCAAAAATGCGATAAATAATAGCCTTTAAATCTCCATCTCCTGTTGTAAAGAACTTTGTCTGTCCATTTATCATATATTTGAAAGAGATGTCCGGTTTTGACATGGCAAGATGTTCTAACAAATCTGTTACGTAGCTTCCCTCTGTCATGGCTGTTTTTAAAAATTTTCTACGGACAGGTGTATTAAAAAACAGGTTTCTGGCTATAAAGGTAGTACCGGTCGGTGCACCAATTTCTTCAAAAGCTGTTTCTTTTCCGCCTTCTATACAATATCTGACACCCGTCATATCTTCCGGTGTTTTGGTAATCAGTTCTACCTTAGATACGGCTGCAATACTGGATAATGCTTCACCTCGAAAACCGAGACTTTTTAAATCTAATAAATCCGTAACTGTATTAATTTTGCTGGTCGCATGTCTTAAAAAAGCATTTCTGATTTGTGATTTTTCAATACCTGCGCCATCATCAGTAACACGGATGAACTCAATGCCGCCTTCTTTGATTTCTACAGTAATAGCTTTCGCACCGGCATCAATAGCATTTTCTACAAGCTCTTTAATGACGCTTGCCGGTCTTTCTACCACTTCACCGGCTGCTATTTTATCAATGGTGCTATCATCCAACACATGAATTTCCGCCATTCTTTACCTCCCCTTTTTACCAACGGTTCTTTAATTTATTTTGCAAGCGATACAGAGTATTTAAGGCATCTAAAGGCGTGAGATTGGAAATGTCAATATCCTTCAATTCCTGAATGATATCTTCGTCCTTAACTGTATCAAATAAAGACATTTGACCGAGATCTACCTCATCATACCGTTTCACTTTCTTTTTCTCTGTTTTTGTGTCAACAGAAATACTTTGTACTTTTTCTGTAATATCATTGTCACTTAACTGTTCGACAATTTCCTTGGCTCTGTCAATGACCATATCCGGGACACCGGCAAGCTTGGCAACCTGGATACCATAGCTTTTATCGGCTCCACCTTTGATAATTTTTCTAAGGAAAACAATATCATCGCCTTTTTCTTTTACAGCAATACAATAATTATTGACATTATTGATTTTTCCTTCCAATTCCGTCAGTTCATGATAATGGGTCGCGAATAAGGTTTTTGCCCCAAGGAGTTTTTTATTACTGATATGTTCAATCACTGCCCATGCAATGCTCAAACCATCAAAGGTAGAAGTACCTCTTCCAATTTCATCTAAGACTAATAAGCTCTTTGAAGTTGCGTTCCTTAATATATTTGCGACTTCATTCATTTCTACCATAAAGGTACTCTGTCCACTTGCCAAATCATCAGAAGCACCAACTCTGGTAAAAATGCGGTCTACAATACCAATATTGGCACTTTTAGCAGGAACAAAGCTTCCAAGCTGCGCCATAAGCACGATTAGTGCAGACTGTCTCATGTAAGTGGACTTACCCGCCATATTTGGACCTGTAATAACTGCGATGCAATGATTCGTGTTATTCAAATATGTGTCATTTGTGACAAACATGTCATGATCTATCATCTTTTCGACTACAGGATGTCTGCCATCCTTAATATCGATAATTCCCTTGTCATTCAGTTCCGGTCTGACATAATGATTTTGTTCAGCTACTACAGATAAAGAAGCAAACACATCTAATCTTGCAACTGCCTTGGCCGTTTTTTGGATGCGCTCTAACTGGCCTGCAATATCATCTCTGATTTTACAGAACAAATCATACTCTAAAGTATTGAGCTTATCCTCTGCATTTAAGATGGTGTCCTCAAGTTCTTTGAGCTTAGGTGTCGTATAACGTTCTGCATTTACCAAGGTCTGTTTTCTGACATAGTCATCAGGAACTAGATTTTTAAAGGAATTTGTAACCTCAAAGTAGTATCCAAATACCTTATTGTATTTGATTTTTAAATTTTTAATACCTGTTCTTTGTCTGTCTTCTTCTTCCAGTTTGGCAAGCCAGTTTTTGCCGTCTGTTTTGGCATGGCGAAGCATATCGATATCCTGGTCAAAGCCTTCTTTAATCATACCACCCTCTCTGATTTGAATGGGTGGCTCTTCCTCAATCGCATCGTGGATTAAATGATATAAATCCTCTAACCCATCCATTTCTTCCTCAATTTCCCTCAGAAGCCTGGCATCAAATTCTTTTAAAACAGTTTTAATGTGCGGCAGCATTTCCATAGAATTTGCAAAAGCAATCAAATCTCTTGGATTTGCTGATTTATAGCTGACTTTTCCGAGTAAACGCTCCATATCGTAAATTGGATTTAAGTATTCTCGGATTTCATCTCGTGAAACGGTACTTTTACAAAGCTGTTCAATCGCATCTAAACGATCATTGATTTCATCCATATTGATTAAAGGCTGCTCAATATCTGCACGCAATCGTCTTGCACCCATCGCTGTTTTTGTCTTATCCAAAACCCATAGGAGCGAACCTCTTTTTTGCTTTTCACGCAACGTCTCTGTCAATTCCAGATTCCTTCTGGTCGAACTGTCTAAAAGCATGAATTTGCTCGCAACATATGGTGTGATATGCGTGATATGCGATAAGTCTGTTTTTTGTGTTTCCAATAAATACTGCATAACAGCACCTGCAGAAATCAGTCCGGAGGGAAAATCTTCCAAACCAAGTCCTGCCAAAGTATTTACATGGAAATGCTTCATCAGACAGTTTCTACAACTATTGTCATCAAAATACCAGGCATCTAGCTTGTATACAGTGATACCTAATCTTGCATGCATATCTTCCATGTCAATACCAGTCATCATAAATGCATCATTACAGATGATTTCTGTCGGCATATATTTATAGATTTCATCCTGAATTTTTGATTGACTGTCCGATTCAGTCAAGTAAAAATCACCTGTTGTTACATCTACAATAGAAATGCCCGTTTTATTAGGGAAACTGGCAATACACATCAAATAGTTATTTTTGGTTTCTTCCAGAGACTGCATATTCAGATTGGTACCTGGCGTAACAATCCGGATAACCTCTCTTTTTACAATCCCTTTTGCAAGCTTAGGGTCTTCTACCTGCTCACAGATAGCTACTTTATATCCTCTGGATACCAGCTTACTTAAATAGCTGTCTACTGCATGGTAGGGAATACCGCACATAGGTGCTCTTTCCTCTAATCCGCAATCTTTCCCGGTCAATGTGATTTCCAACTCTTTAGATGCTTTTTTTGCATCCTCGAAAAACATCTCATAAAAATCACCCAGCCGATAAAAAAGAATACAATCCGGATATTGCTTTTTTGTTTCCATATATTGTTGCATCATTGGTGTCAATGTTCCCATTTATTTTGCCGTCCTTATCTTATACGTTATCTTAAAAAAAGGACTGTCCTACAAGACAAGGTATACATTTCTTATGCATTACCTGTCATGCATGACAGCCCGCTTGATTTATTTTCATTTGCCAAGCAAAGGGCTTTCTAGCGCCCATTGTACCACAAATGGCAAGAAATTCAAAGACTTCACTATGTAAATTATTTATGCAAATTTTCTCAGAAAGGATTACTTCTCAAGAAGTAACTGTTTTGCTCTTTCCAAAGCATCATCAATATGCGCACAGAAATTCTCTACACCAATCATTTCTGTAAAGCCTGCCTTATCCATAGAGCTTCTTGGCTGTTCATTGACGTGAGAAAGAATAACCTGTACACCCTGCTTATTACATGTAGTCAAAAGCATTTCCAAGCTATGTAAGGCTGTTGCGTCAATCGCATTTACACTTCTCATACGGATTACCAGACATTTTGTATCCTCATAGGCAGAGATTTTCATTATTTTATCTGCTGCGCCAAAGAACATAGGTCCTGAAATCTCATATACTAAGGTATGCTCTGGAACTTCTCTTAAAGAAATACTGTCAGGATCGTCTTCATCATCTAAGTATTTCCAGCCCTCTACCTCTGTTACATCGCTCATTCTCTTCATGAAGAGAAGTGCTGCAAGCACCATGCCTACTTCAATAGCAATGACTAAGTCGAATACGACAGTCAATACAAAAGTAGTTACCAAAACAAGAACATCACTCTTTGGAGATGCCTTACATAGGTTCTTAAAGGTTCTCCAGCCACTCATGTTATAAGCAACCTGGAAAAGAATAGCTGCGATACATGGCATTGGAATCATTTTTGCATATGGCATTAATAAAACAAGTACCAGCACCAGAGTAATAGAATGAACCATACCTGCAATTGGAGTACGTCCACCGTTTTTGATATTTGCAGCAGTACGCGCAATGGCACCTGTAGCAGGAATACCACCAAAGCATGCGGAACCCATATTCGCAATACCCTGTGCGATCAATTCCATATTGGAACGATGCTTAGAGTTAATCATACTATCTGCCACAACAGCAGATAGTAAAGATTCAATACCTGCAAGCAATGCAATTGTCAATGCATTCGGAAGCTGTGCTCTGATATTGGCAATTGTAAAAGTAGTTGAAGTCACAGTAAAGCTTGGAAGCTTATTGGAAATATCAGGATATAGGCTTCCAATAGTATTAACAGGAAGCTGTAAAATCTGAACTAATGCTGCTGACACAAGTACTGCAATTAAAGAACCCGGGATTTTTTTGCTCACTTTTGGCCAAAGCACAAGAATCGCCAGGCTGACTGCACCAACGATAACAGCCTGTATATTAATCGTTGAGATATTTGCAAATAAAGCTTTCAGTTTCTCTGCAGTCTCAATCGGAGCCTCTCCATGCATATATTGAATACCGCAAAAATCTTTAATTTGTCCGATGAAAAGTGTCACGGCAATACCAGCAGTAAAGCCTGTTGTAATTGTAAAAGGAATGAACTTAATCAAATTTCCAAATCGTAACAGTCCCATGATAACAAGTAAAATACCTGCAAGAATCGTTGCGACCATTAATCCTTCTGTACCATCTTTAGCGACAATACCTGCTACAATTGTAGCAAAGGCTGCTGTAGGACCAGCAATCTGTACACGGCTTCCGCCAAAGAATGAAACTAAAAATCCAGCAATGATTGCTGTATAGATACCAGCTGTAGGACCAACACCTGATGCAATTGCCAAGGCAATTGACAATGGTAATGCAATAATGGCAACAATAATACCAGCGATAACATCCTTTACAAACTGTTCCTTTGAATATGTCTTCATCACTGAAAACAACTTAGGTTTTAACTTTTCCATAATTCTCCCTCTGGTTACTTTCTAACCTGTTCCTTAAAAAAATATAATTTTTTTGTAAAAAACCTCCCCTATGATAGTCCTAAATTCGACATTTTTCAAGTACCTGAATGACAAAAAATAAGAAAGCCGTTTCAAGACAGCTTTCTTATTAAAAATATGTTACTTATTTTACAAGTTCTCCAACATAATAAAAGCCATGACATTCTGTCAGCTTTACATCAACGATTTTTCCAATTAAACTTGCATCACCCGGGAAATGGACAATGGTATTATTTGATAAACGTCCTGTTACAAGACTTGCATCCTGTTCATTCATTTCCTCAACAAGTGCGCTCAATGTCTGCCCCTGCAGCCTTTGTACACGCTCTCTTGCCGTCTCCTGTACGACTTTTAATACTTTGTCAAAGCCCTCTTTTACTACTTCTTCAGGAACCTGGTTTTCCATGGCAGCAGCAGGCGTACCTGTTCTTTTTGAATAAATAAAGGTAAATGCATTATCATACTGTACTTCTTTAATAACAGAAATCGTTTCTTCGACGTCCTCCATGGTTTCTCCCGGAAATCCTACAATAATATCTGTAGTCAATGCAATATCAGGAATTTCCTGTCTGATTTTCTTAGCAAGGGCTACATACTGCTCTTTGGTATAGCGTCTGTTCATTTTCTCGAGAATTCTGGTAGAACCGGCCTGTAAAGGTAAATGAAGATGTCTGCAAATCTTTTTGGAGTTTTTCATTACCTGAATCAACTCATCTGATAAATCCTTTGGATGAGAAGTCATAAAACGGATTCTTTCCAAGCCTTCAATTTTTTCTACTTCCTGTAAAAGCTGTGCAAAGGACATTGGCTCTTCCAAATTTTTACCATAAGAGTTTACATTTTGTCCTAAAAGCATTACTTCTACAACACCTTCAGAAACCAACTGCTCGATTTCACGAATAATATCTTTTGGATTTCTGCTTCTTTCACGACCACGTACATAAGGGACAATGCAGTAGCTACAGAAATTGTTACAGCCAAACATAATATTAACGCCGGATTTAAAAGCAAACTTTCTTTCAGCAGGTAAATCCTCAACGATTTTATCAGTATCCTTCCATAAATCAATGACCATTCTGTCACTTTCAAACATGGTCACTAACAGCTCAGCAAATTTATAAATATTATGTGTACCAAAAATAAGGTCAACAAAAGAATAACTTTTTTTGATTTTCTCTACTACCGTAGGCTCTTGCATCATACAACCACAAAGAGCAATCTTTTTGGCAGGATTTTTCTTTTTCATGCTGTTCAAAACACCCAGTCTGCCATATACTCTCTGGTTTGCATTGTCACGAACTGTACAGGTATTAAAAAATACTAAATCTGCTGCTTCATCCTCTATCATTTCATAACCAATGATTTCCAAAATACCAATCAGTTTTTCACTGTCCTTTGCATTCATCTGACAACCAAAGGTAACGGCACAGGCTGTTAATTTTCTACCAAGCTTTTCTTCCTGGTCTTTCAGCATTTCCTTTGCTTTTTTCATGAAATAATACTGTCTTTGTGGTTCCTCTGTTGGTGCTTCTACTGTTAAATCTATGTTTTGGAAAATTTCTTCCATTTCTATTCTATTCAAAATAAACCTCCATACTACCTCTGATTTTTTGTGAAACTTTGACTATTATATCTGATTTTTACCTATTCTGCAATATTACACAAAAAAGAGCTGTGAGAAAAAGAAACCACACTTGCAAAAATCAAGCGATGTATCTTGAAAAAATCAACATACACCGCTTCTTTGTTAACCGTTTTTCGTTGTGTGGTATTTTACAAGGAAAGTATTGTTTTAAGTATATTGTACATATCATTTCTGGTTTCCACGTTATTGGTATAGGAACGAGAAATTTCTGTTAAATCACTCTTAATTGGTGAGATATCCGTTGAATAGCATTTCAACTGTCCCCATGGCATTAAGGAATAATCCATAGCAAAGACTTCCCAATATTCCTTATCATTCCATTTATATTTACCAGCCAGACGGTTATTATTTTTGGAATAATAGAAAGTATCCGCATTCTCAGCATAATAAATCATCACAGAACGTTTCTCGTAGTAGGTATAAATCTCTTTACCAGCAGAGTCAAACAACTCCGGGATACCATCACCTGTAATATCTTTTAATGCAAAGGAAGAACTGTAGCTTTCCATTTGTTCCAATTGAATACGATAAGCTTCTGCAAAATCCTTTAAATTTTCCAAAGCAATTTGTTTAGCTGTTTTATCTGCTTCTATTTTATTTATTAAAAATGGTCCGGGAATATAGAAATTGCCGTTAAAATCGACTTGATAAAATCCATTTTCCGTAATGCCTGTAACAGTGACATTTACAAAACGTTCCAACACACATATGATTCCGGAATGCAAATCAGGACTGGCATAAACCGGTGTTCCTGAAGTTGTATACATTTTTACATTTACAGGTATGATATTCATGGCATGCACCTGCACAGGCTGCCACAACAGACTACACAAAAAACAGATGCATAAAAAAACAGATAGTTGCTTTTTCATTTTTATCCCCCTTTACCAAAACGGTCAATGCTGACCATATCAGTCACTACTATAATTATAAAGGGTTCAAAAACAGGTGTCAACAAATTAGCAGGAAATGTCTTTAAAATGGAAGTGACTCTTACCTGTTGCGTAGTCATCTACAATCTGTCCCTGACCAAATAATTTGTATTTGTAGGTAACTAAGCCTTCTAAACCAACAGGTCCTCTTGCATGGATTTTTCCGGTACTGATTCCAACCTCGGCACCAAAACCATAACGGAAGCCGTCTGCAAATCGCGTAGAACAATTCTGGTATACGCCTGCGCTGTCTACCATTCTCATAAAATAAGCAGCGTTCTCTGCATTTTCTGTAATAATGCAGTCTGTGTGATGTGAACCATATCGATTAATATGTTTTACAGCCTCTTCTATGGAATCTACCGTTTTGGCAGAGATAATCAAATCCAAATATTCTGTTGCAAAGTCTTCCTCTTCAGCAAGCTCTGTCTGATATTTGTCTGCAATTTCTTTTGTTGCTCTTAAAGTTATCTGATGCTTATGGAATGCTTCCTGCAAACGTGGCATAAGCTCTTCTACGGCATCCTTATGTACCAGTAATGTTTCTACTGCATTGCAGGCTGCTGTATATTGTGTCTTTGCATCTATAATGACAGGAATGGCTTTTTCTATATCAAACTCTTTATCTACATAAATGTGACAAATACCGTCTGCATGTCCCATTACAGGAATTTTGGTATTATTCATAATGTATTGTACAAAAGCATTAGAACCACGCGGAATTAATAAATCTACGGATTCATGGCAGGCAAGGAGTTCACTGATTTCATTTCTAAGCTCTGCCTGAAAAAGACAGCCTTCCGGCAAACCACTTTCCATACAGGCCTGATAAATAAGGTCAAACAAAATTTTATTAGAGTTTTTTGTTTCACTGCCACCTTTTAAAATTGCACAGTTTCCGCTTTTGATACATAAAGAAGCAATTTGTACTAACGCATCCGGTCTTGCTTCAAAAATGACACCGATGACACCAATTGGACAAGTCTCACGGACAAGTAATAAATTTTCATCCAATTCTCTTTTTAATTGAATCTGAAATAACGGGTCAGGTAATGATACTAATTCTTTGATTCCTTCGATAACAGATTGCAATTTTTCTTCTCCAAATTTCAAACGTTTAACAACAGCCGGTGCAATCTGTTCCTTCTCTGCATTTTCCAAGTCCTGTTTATTTGCTTCCATGATTTCTGCTTTATGTGCAAGCAGCTTTTCGGAAATAGCAAGTAAAGCCTGATTTCTTTCTTCTATTGAGGTTGCTGCAAGCTGAGGACTGTCTAATTTCATTTTTGCTGCTTTTTCTTTAATTGTCATTCCTAATCTCCTGCCTTTTTTTAAATTCGTAAAAAGGAATAAATAATTTTCTCCGTCACTATCTTATCCATTTTTAAATCATGCGCTTCGTGAGGAACTTCCTCTAAAAGCTGTTCTGCATATGCCAGTGCAACTAATGTAATTGCACGCTTATCAGCAAGATAAGTATCATAATATCCTTTTCCATAGCCAATACGATATCCTTGTGTATCAAATGCTACACCGGGAACAATTGCCAACGTATTTTCTTCTTGAAAATAGTGATATTTATGTGTTTCATCTGCCTTTGGTTCTTTCACGCCCCACATGCCGTCTTCCAACTGCATAACAGAAATCACCTGATAAAAGTCCATGTGATTACTGTCACTCTCGCATTTGGGAAAGTAAACTTTTTTCTTATCTCTGATTGCTGCTACAAACAAATCTTTTGTCATGACTTCATGTCTAAAATCTGCATAGAGCAAAATATGATCAGCTTCTTTATACTCAGGTAATTGTAATACCTTTTCCTGAATCGCTGTACTTTTATTTTTTACTGCTTCTGCAGAAAGGGCTTCTCTTTTTCTGCAAATCTGTTTTCTGATTTCTTTTTTCGTTTCCATACATGTGTGCTTCTTTTCTGTCATTATGATTTTGGTGTTTTATTTCCAAATTTTTCTCCCAGATTAACAATACTTCCATCTGGATTTTGGATAGAAACATTGTCTAACTGACTTCTTAAGTTATTTCGAACATTGGCGATATATTCTGCGCGAAGCTTTGCCTGTTCCTTTTTCTCCTCATCAGTTAATCCTTCTTTTTGAGATTTGTGATATAACTCATTGATTCTATTAATCAAATCTTCGACTTTCATGAAATAATACCTTTCTTTATTTATGAAGGTTATCTACAAATGTAGCAAAATCAAAGGTATCCTTTTTGTTTGCCTTAAAAAAGGTACCGTAATTTCTTCCTTCTAAAATACGATGAATAATATGGGCATCTTTACCATTGGCAATGACCATATCTGCACCGGAATAAGTTGCAATTTTGGCAGCCGTCAATTTGGTTTCCATACCGCCTGTTCCACTATTGCTGCCTGTGGTGCCTTTACCCATACTCATCAAATCATCTGTCAACTCTTCTACCGTTTCTACGAAAGTTGCATTTTTATTCTTTCGCGGATCATCTGTATACAGACCATCAATATCAGATAACAGGATTAATAAATCTGCACCCGTCAATGCGGTTACAATTGCTGATAAAGTATCATTATCACCTACTACTTCATCTAACTCAAATGTGGAAATGGTGTCATTTTCATTTACAATAGGAATGACCCCCATACCAAGCAACTCATTAAATGTATTTTGAGCATTGCGGCGGTTCGTATCAGCTACAATCGTATTTCTTGTCATCAGAATCTGTGCAGTCAAATGACTGTATTCAGCAAAAATGCGTTGGTAGGTTGTCATTAATCTAGCCTGTCCGATAGCCGCACATGCCTGCTTTTCGGAAATACTTACTGCTTTTGACATATGTACTGCTTTCCTTCCACAGGCGATAGCACCTGAGGTTACAAGAATAACATCCTTACCCTGATTGCGAATATTGCAAAGCTCACGCACTAAAATATCCATTTTTGTATAATTCATATCTCCTGTTTCCGGATGCTGTAAGGATGATGAGCCAATTTTTATAACAATTCTTTTTTTATCAGCCAGTTTTTTTCGAAAATCTTCCATTGTGTTCCTCCAAAAGTAAAACTCGCAATTTATTGTAATGTATTTTATGCAAAAAGTCTATTGGTTTTATGCAAAAGGTGCGAATCTCTCCATGATTTTCTCTGCAATTAAAAGACCATCCATTGCTGCTGATGTAATGCCTCCTGCATAACCCGCACCTTCCCCGCAAGGATATAGACCTTTTACAGCAGGAGATTGCAAAGAGTCATCTCTTTGTATCCTAACCGGGGAAGATGTTCTGCTTTCAATTCCGGAAAGTAAAACATCCTCAGCCGCAAAGCCTGGAATCAAATGATTAAAATGTGCCATTCCTTCTATAAATGCCGTCTCACATACCTTCGGTAAAAGACCACGCAAATTGCTATAGGTAAACTTTCCTTTGATACAAGGCTTTTGATAGTCTTTCTTTTCTATAGAAACAGTATCGGAAAGGAAATCTTCATAGTATTGCACAGGGATAGCTCCTTTACCAAGTGCATATGCTTTTTCCTCTAAGCTTCTTTGAAAACGAACCCCTGCCAGTGGTCCGTCTCCCGGAAAATCTGCTGGTGTTACCGTAACAATAATGGCACTATTCGCATTAGAACTGTCACGTTTAGAATAGCTCATCCCATTGACTGCTACTCTGCCTTCTTCGCTGGAAGCATTTACCACATAACCACCCGGACACATGCAGAAGGAATAAACACCTCTGTCTACACTTGTTTTTGCAGTCAGCTTATAAGGGGCTGCTGCAAGCTGCCTGCCATGTTCTTTTCCGTACATAGCCTCATTAATCAGTCTTTGTGGATGTTCTACTCGCATACCTACTGCAAAGGATTTTGCTTCCATAGGGATATGCTGCTTTTCTAAGTAATCAAATGTATCTCTTGCACTATGTCCAATCGCAAGTACAATCTGCCCGGTCGGAATGATTTTTTCATCGTTTACCGTAACGCCGGTAACTTTGCCATCTTCTACTTGTATAGCAGTCACCTGACTATGAAAAAGCACTTGCCCGCCTGCCTGGATAATTTGCTCCCTCATGTATTTCACAACATTTTTCAAGACATCAGTACCTATATGAGGCTTTTGTTCAAATAGAATTTCCTCAGGTGCGCCTGCCTCTACAAAAATTTCCAATACTTTCCTGTTTCTGCCCTTTTTATCCTTTACCAATGTATTTAACTTACCGTCTGAAAAGGTTCCTGCACCGCCTTCTCCAAATTGCACATTTGATTTGGTATTGAGTACACCCGTTTTCCAAAAAGCTTCTACATCTGCTGTTCTTGTATCTACATCCTGGCCTCTTTCCAAAATAACAGGCTGATATCCCTGCTTTGCCAGCATGTATCCACAAAATAATCCTGCAGGTCCCATGCCAACAATCACGGGTGAATCCATTAATTTTTCCGTACCGGGTGAAGGAAGTGTATAGGAAACCTGCTCGCTCATCTGTACATTCTGATTTTTACACTGCTTTACCTTTTTTTCCTCCTGCTGTGGTTTTTTTAAACACACGCCAAGAGAATAAACTTGTAATATCTGTGGCTTTTTTCTGGCATCCAGAGAATGTTTTAATATTGAACAGGATGCTATTTCTTTTTCATCTATATGCAAAACAGATGCTGCTTTCTTTTTTAAAACTGACATATCTGTCAACATCTCTTTTGTAGTCAGCACTCCTTTTTTCCAAGGAATTTCTGTTTTTATCTGATTGATAATAATCATGAAAAGTCTCCATTCGTTATGATTTTGCAGCATTTGCACCTGCAATAGCTCCTGTTGCCCAAGCCCATTGCAAATTATAACCGCCACAAATGCCATCGCAATCCAAAAGCTCCCCTGTCAGGTAAATCAATTTGTTTTTCTTTGACTGCATTGTGACATCCATTTCTGCAAGCGGAACGCCTCCGCAACAAATCTGTGCGTTTTCAAAAGAATTCGTTGCTGTTACCTGCACCATATAATCCTTTAGATTCCATAAACACGCCGCAAGCTCATCTGCTTTTAAAGTAGAGAGGGTAGTCGATGTTTTTAATCCATGTTGCTTGCAAATCAGTGCTGCCACTTTCTTGTGTACCAGCCCTGATAAAAACTCTTCTATTGTCTTATATCCAAAATCCTGTTTTTTTGACAACAATTTTTTTACTTCTTTTTCTGACATATAAGTCAGGAAATCGATATGTACCTCACATTTTTGCTTTTTCGCCAACGCTTTTGCTACATGTCTGCTTATCTGAAAAGTAGGGATACCTGAAATACCATAATCAGTCAGCTGCAATTCGCCCTCTTCTGAAATCTTTTCCTTTTGCTCTATGTACAGAGTCAGCTTTGCCTGTGCACGTACACCGGAGACTTGTTTAAAAAAGTCTCCCTTGCATCGAAGCTGAACCAATGCCGGTAACGGCTGAAGAATATGGTGTCCAATTTGTTTTGCAAGCTCATAGCCGGAACCATCAGAGCCGGAAACCGGAGCTGCCTTACTGCCTGTTGCAAGGATAAGTGCATCAAAAGGCTGTTGTAGCTTTTGCTTTTGTTCTCCTTCTTGTTCATAATAAAGTACCCCATGTGTATCTTTCGTTTCTATTTGATATGCATGACAATTGGTTCTTAGTTCTACACCAAGTCTTGCACATTCCATACGAAGCGTATCTAAAACAATAGCGGCCTGCTCTGAAACCGGATACACACCGCCATCTCTCTTTTCCTTTGTATATAAGCCTGCTTCTTCAAAAAAAGCTCGTACTTTTTTTGCATCAAAGGATTCTAATATATGATATACAAAAGGTAAACTGTCGCTATGATATTTGCCATGCAAATCACTCATGTTTGTCAAATTGCATTTACCATTTCCAGTCATCAAAATCTTTTTACCAACTCTGTCCTTATGCTCTATCACGATAACCTTGGCTTGATTTTTGGCAGCATAAATGGCAGCCATTAATCCACTTGCACCGCCACCTACAATAACTACTTTTTTAGCCATGTATTTTCCTTTCCTTAGTCAATCGATTGACTAACTGCTGTAAGATTCTAAATAGTGGTATACTTCTATTTCAGATATCATATATTTACCTTGCTCTAATTCCAGTCTGACCTCTTCTGGTAAGTCCTCTGCCAAAATGTCTGTCTGAAAATACAGGCATTTGTCCTCTGCACGGTAGACACATACATAACCTTCTGTAATCATAATGTAATAACCACTGTTTATTTGTACAGCATCTGTGATTTCTTCCTCCTCTGAGGTTGTTTCTGCCTTTTCTTCCTCTGAAAGCAGAATTTTTTTCTGCGCCAGTTTTTCTTCTGCAACTTTATGTCTGTCCCAAGAACTCCAACACAAAAAAATGCAAACTAAAAGTATGATAAGAAATAAGCCAATAATGTATCTTTTTTTCATGATTACACACTCCTGATAATATAATATTGGCTTATTTTTGTATTCTTATTCACGTAACAAATTACATTTCTTAGCAATCGTAATCACGGTTCTTCCACCAGGCATTTTACGCAAATCTGTTTCATTCACGCCTTTTAGCAAAATAATTGCAGCAAAGTAAACAACAACACCTATAAACAGTCCGACAATGACAATAATTGCAGAGGATAGCTTGGTACCTAAAGAAGAGAGTCCCTTTTGCAAAAGCAAATAAAGAACAAATACAACGATTCCCATTATGGCTGATGCAATGGCAGGTGTTGCAAAGGTTTTCACGGTCTCCTGCTTATATCGCATATACTTTTTCATAGCCAAACTGTTTAATACACAAACTACTACTGCAAACAGGATATTTGCATATACTACTGCTCGAATGCCAAAATCCATTTGTAATGCAGCATATAGAAAAGCTATGTGAATGACTAATGCAATCAGTGCATTTCTTACAGGAATACGCATTCTGTTAATTCCTTGTAAAACACCGTTTGTCAGCGTTGACATCGTGTAGAATACAACAGAAACAGAACCTACATGCAATAAATCGACAGCCATGTCAATTTCTCCGTTAAATAACAGTGAAATAATTGGTCTTGCAAGAACTGCAAGGCCTACTGCACTTGGAATGGCAATAAGCATGGTAAAACGCATTGCCTGACTTGTTTTTTCGCAGGATTCCCTATACTTTTCCTGTACCATTAAGTTTGTGAGTACAGGAACGATAGAAGAACACATTGCATTAGCAAGAGCAATCGGCACATTGACCAATACTTTATATTTGCCGGAATATACTCCCCAGTTATATGCTCTGACATCATCTAATCCTTTTGAAATCATTACACTATTATAAATACGGATATCGATTACATTACTGATATTGTATACTGTCGTGCTCAAAAGTACTGGTAAAATAGTTAAGACAATCATACGGAAAATAGTCTTGTAGCTATCTGTATGAATTGTTTTATCCTTTTCTATCATGACTTGATTTTGTTTTCGGTACAAAGCATATACAAAAACCAAAAAGATAAGCCCGATAAGAGAACCTACTACTGGACCTAAAGAAGCACCTGCTGCTCCATAGGCCGGTGCATAATTTTCATTATGAAGTAATGCGCCAACCTTTTCTCCCTGGCGAAAAAGGAAAAAAGCACCTGCAATACTGGCAATCAATACAAAAATTTGTTCAATTATCTGACTGATTGCAGTCGGCATCATAGTACCCAGCCCTTGAAAGTAACCACGGAATACACCCATAACAGACACAATGATAAGCGCCGGTCCTAATACCTTTAATGCCAATGCACTCATAGGCTCTTTCATAAAGTCTGCCGCCAATACATCTCCAAATATTTCAACAACTAAAAAAGTAATGCCTCCTGCACACAAGGCAAATATCATAGCACATTGAAAAACACGCTGTGCACTTTTATATTGTTTTCTACTGATTTTTGCAGATACTACTTTAGATACTGCAAGAGGTAAACTATAGCAGGAAATGATTAACATCAATGCATATACTTCATAGGCAACAGAATAGTAACCGTTTCCCACATCTCCAATGATATGCTCCATCGGAAATCGTCTTGCAATTCCAATAATACGAGAGAGAATACCTGCCATGGCAAGCACGCTGCCTTGTACAATAAAATTTGATTTTTTCTTCATAAAACTACTCCTAAAAATCCCAGCAATTAACGAGTAATCCCAAGCTGTTTTAAAATATCTTCCTGTTTTGCTTCCATCACCTTAGCTTCTTCCGGCTCCATATGATCATAGCCCATTAAATGAAGCATGCTGTGTGCTATCAAAAAAGCATACTCACGTAAAGGTGCATGCCCATATTCCTCAGCTTGTTCAAACACCTTATCAATAGAAATAACGATATCTCCCAGGCAAAGTTCACCGCTTTCCGGGTCAAAATAGTCTTCTGCCATATCTTCAATATCAGAGAAATCAGCCGGCGATGTATAATCTACATTTGGAAAAGAAAGGACATCAGTAGGTCTGTCAATTTGTCTGAATTCCCTGTTCATTTGGTGAATACCTGCATTATCTGTTAAAAGCAGGGAAATGGTTGCTTCATATGGACATCCTTCATAATCAAGAGCAGCCTCCATAACTTCCTTTGCAACCTTTTCATAATCAAAAGGAAGCTCCTTATCTGTTTCATTCTCTACGCAAAAAGTCATAATACAATTTTTCTCCTAAAAATATTTTTTCCATTTCCTGAATATCGGCAAGACTGATATCACTGTCCTTTAATACCCCTGTATCAATTCTTCTTTTCATAACTGCTGCAGCAACTTTTCCATAATCAACATTCTGTTCCCCTTTTTTGATAACATATAAAAGAGAAGAAATGACTGCCTCAGAAAGGTACACGACTGCCGTTTCCTTCGTATGGATGCTTTTGGATTTATAATTTATTTCCTGTAATAAAGTAACAGCCTTGGCCGGAAATTTGTATTGTGCACAAATCTCTTCTAATGTTTTATTCTGTTGTTTACATTCATTGACAATAATACGATGATAATAACCACCATTTTTAGCCAGATTAATGTCTAAATGCCTTGCTCTTGCAATTTTTTCTGCAAAATATGCAGTATGTATGGCATCGTAGTATAAATCCGGATTTTCGTCTTTATATTTGGCAAGGAGATAAAATTCCTGATCATTGATATCTATATACTCATCCTTTTCCTTATCAATGATGCGCGTACAGACTAATCGAAGAACTGCGAGAACTAAAATCAAAGTCACAAAAATATTGATAACAGGAATCAGCATTTCCTCATAATTCCAAACAGTCTGCACTTCAAAACAGGTATATGCCATAATACATGCTCCATATAGGCTAATGGAAATGAAAAGAGAAGGTCCGAGCTTAAACTCACCATCCAGTTTATCAAACACGATGATAAATATCATACCTGTCAGCAAATAAATGACTACAAGTGCCACGTCTGCCCCAACAATCATGGCACTGATAGATAGCATCAATGAAAATGCCAATATCCCTGTAATCACATTAGAGAGCAGGGAAAATGCCAAAGCAATCACGGGAAACATCCAACTGTTTTCCGGCAGCAAAGGAAAAAGTACGCTGGCAAGAAGGCTAAGCAAATAGGCTACTGCAAATCGTTCTAAATGTGCTTCATTATCATACTTTAACTGTTTATATAGCAAAGACTGAATAAGTGCAAATACATCTATCAAGTACCCTGCAACGGTAAGTACTTCTATCAGAAAAATACGGTGAAAGGAACAGCCGTACTGATAAGCTGCAAAGCCAACAACGCAAACCGTAAGTAAAAGTAAAACAATCAGGGATAATATACGCTGCCATGGTTTTCTTTTTGTGTTCATGCTGTTTTATCCTTTCGTTTATTTAGGTTTATAGGCATTTGTAGTTGACTTATATTTCTGGCTGAGACGGTTTTGCTTTTTCTGTTCATTTGCCTCATAAGTTTCATATGCTTTTACAATTTTCTGTACCAGCGGATGACGTACAACATCCTTACTGGTCATGGTAATAAAAGAGATGCCTTCTACTTTACCAAGTACCTTTTGTGCAACATCAAGTCCTGACTGTATACCTACTGCCAAGTCCTTTTGAGAGGAATCTCCGGTAATAACAACCTTAGAACCAAAACCGATTCTGGTTAAGAACATCTTCATCTGAGCGGGGGTAGTATTTTGTGCTTCATCTAAAATAATATAAGCATTATCTAAAGTACGACCTCTCATATATGCTAAAGGAGCTACTTCAATCAGCCCCTTTTCCATATTTTTCTGAAAGCTGTCAGCTCCCATAATCTGATAAAGAGCATCATAGAGAGGACGCAGATAAGGATCTACCTTACTCTGCAAATCACCTGGTAAAAAGCCCAGCTTCTCACCTGCTTCAATCGCAGGTCTTGTTAAAATGATACGTTCTACTTCATGATTTTTAAAAGCAGTTATCGCCATTGCCATAGCAAGATAAGTTTTACCTGTTCCCGCAGGTCCAAGACCAAAAACAATCATACTTTTTCTAATGGCATCAATATATTTTTTCTGTCCGATTGTCTTTGGTTTAATAGGCTTCCCACTAATTGTATGACAAATACATTCACTGTCAATTTCCAATAAGGACTCATCATCACCTTCTTGTGACAATTCAATTGCGTAGGAAACATTCTGTTCCTGTATTAAATTTCCCCTTTTGGACAGCTCCACCAAATCATTGACAAGCTTCAATGCCTGATTTACTCTTTCCTGTTCGCCTGTAATTCTTACTTCTCCATTACGGTCTGTGATGATGACCTGCAAATCTTTTTCAATCTTTTTTATATTGCAATCATTTTCACCAAACACATTTTTCATGTGCTCGGCTTCTATTTGTAATCCAACTTGAAATTCTCCCAAAACTGACTCCTTCATCTTCTTTATTTACTACTCTACATCCTCAATGACTTCCAGTTCACCGGACATATACATAGTACTCCCATTTTTACTTATTTTAACATTTTTTTTCATAATTTGAACCCCTTTTTCTTGTAAACATAAAATATATTTTTGTAA
Organism: uncultured Lachnospiraceae bacterium; assembly: GCA_945864145.1. GTDB lineage: Bacteria > Bacillota > Clostridia > Lachnospirales > Lachnospiraceae > COE1. The sequence continues at coordinate 38,816 of CAMBAN010000003.1, forward strand.
TCTGTCTGATAATACCTTTTCCATTTCTTTATCTGTATATGCAAAATACTGAAAATCCACTTTTCTAGTGGTTTCACAGCCATAGAACACAGGTAAATACAAGTGTTCTAAAACAAATAGCTGCCTTGTGCAGCATAACGTTTCACATTTTTCTTCCGTTTGCCACAGCTTATTCAGATAATAACGTTTTTTCCCAAGCTCGATATAATAATAATTATGTTTGTTGGTAGAAAACTGAGTCATTAAATAGACCCTTTGCAAACTATCTTCGTAGTTCTCTATTGTCTGTAGGCGGATTGTTGCTTCCGGTACAGTTTCCTGATAGGAAATAGCCGTGCCATTTTCATCATATACCGGAATTTTGCTGGAAACTAAAATATCTCCCGGATTTACTCCATCGCCAGCCTTTACCAGGGGATTTCCCTGTTCCACTAAAATAGAAGTAATTGTTCCTGTTTTTTTTGAAAGAATATCTGTCGGTGTTTCCTCTGTTTTTTCGACACCTAATGCATTTTCTTTCAAATCAATATGAAGCTTAGTACCATTCATATAGACAGATACCCAAGTAATCAGAGGGAATGTTTCTCTCATTTTCATTTCTATATTTTCACAGTTTATTTCCTTCTTATACATGCCATACTGGATTTTTTCTTCTGTCATGAAATCCATAATTTCATCTTCCGTCAGCATTTCATTTCCTTGAATTTCAATCGCCCATATATGAAGTTGTGTTACCTTTAGCAGACTTAGCATAAGCAATAGTAAAATCATAAAATAAAGCTTACGATATATTTTCTGTAAAAGAAAAGGGACTCCTCTCTTTTTTAGGACGTGTAAGCGCAGGCATACTTTTCTACATAGTCCGGCAAAGCAAAGAAAATCTCTTTTATAAAGGCAAACTCGGAAGCCTTTTTCTGTTTGACCTATTTTCCACAAGAACACATGATGTGCCCGGCATATTCTTAATAAACTTTCAAAATTCGCACCTTCAATTTGTACAATGATGTAGCCTTGCAGCCATCTGATTAATTCTTCCATGTAACATCACTTATATTCCCTGTCAATTCAATTTCATTTTCTCCAAAAGAACAAATGCGCAAATTTGTTCCTCTGATTCCAATTTTTTGTTTCTTTCCCTTGATGATGATACAGTCACAGGAAAATCTTTGAATACATTTATAGTTTTCTACAATGACATGATGATTTCCTAATATATGCAATACAAAATCATCCAACACAAGCTCTTGTGGTAAATGAAAAAATTCTGAAACAGAAAAACGCATAAATCACCTAAAATAAAATGAAGTATAGTCACCTATACTTCATTCTATGCATGCTAATTCGTTACAATACCCTTTATTAATTTTTCTTTTGTGACAGGCACGTCAGAAAACTGATATGCCATTAAAAATCTCTCTTTCGCTGTTTGTAATTTCTCTTTATCATTTGCATGAATTGTTGCTAAGGACTCACCCTGTCTTACCTGGTCACCAACTTTTTTGTGAAGTACCAGACCAACTGATAAATCTATTTCACTTTCTTTTGTTTCACGTCCTCCGCCTAAAATCAAAGAACAAATTCCTATTTCATCACATGCAATATGGGAAACATAGCCATTCTGAGGAGCTTCGATTTCCTCTACAATGGATGCCTTAGGAAGATGTTCAGGATGGAATACCAGTTCTTTGTCTCCACCTTGGGCTTCAATAAAATCTGCAAGCTTGTGCAATGCACTTTTATTGTCAATCACCTCTTGTAACTTTTCTCTTGCCTCTTCAGGAGAGGATGCCTTCCCGGCAAGATATACCATCTGTGAGCCAAGTGTCAGACAAAGCTCAACAAAATCCTCCGGACCATTACCGTTTAATGTATCAATAGCTTCCTTTACTTCCAAAGCGTTTCCTACTGCAAAACCGAGTGGCTGATCCATATCAGAAATGACAGCAGTTGTTTTTCTTCCTGCGCCATTTCCTATTTTTACCATTTCCTTTGCAAGTCCAAAAGAATCCTCTTCTTTTTTCATAAAAGCACCACTGCCAGTTTTCACGTCAAGCACAATAGCATCTGCACCTGCAGCCAGTTTTTTACTCATAATGGAAGAAGCAATTAAAGACATGTTGTCGACTGTTGCAGTCACATCTCTTAAAGCATAAAGCTTTTTATCGGCCGGCGCCAGGTCAGCAGTCTGCCCCATAATGGCAATACCTATTTCATTTACATTCCTTTTAAAGGTCTCCTCACTGATTTCAGTAGAAAAGCCGGTAAAGCTTTCCAGTTTATCAATCGTACCTCCTGTATGACCAAGACCTCTCCCACTCATTTTAGCAACAGGTACGCCAAGCGCAGCAACCATCGGAGTCAATGCTAAAGAGGTCTTATCTCCTACACCACCGGTAGAATGCTTATCTACCTTAATACCGTGGATTTCAGAAAGATCAAGCATATCACCACTATGCGCCATTGCCATAGTCAATGCTAACGTTTCTTCCTCATTCATGCCCTGAAAATAAATTGCCATCATCATAGCTGACATTTGATAATCGGGTATTTCACCTTTTGTATAATGGGTAATCATAAATCTGATTTCTTCTTCTGATAAGGACTGCCCATTTCTTTTTTTCATGATTAAATCATACATTCTCATAGGAATTTCAAACCTCCTTTGAATTTATTTATGGTATGGTTCCCCATTTATAATGCGATAACAACGATATATTTGTTCTAATAAAATAACACGCATCAGTTGATGTGGAAAAGTCATATCTGAAAAGCTAAGCTTCTCGTCTGCTCTGTTTAAAACCTTTTTATGCAGTCCAAGGGAGCCACCAATAACAAATACAAGGTTACTTCTTCCGGAAACTGCAAGCTCATTGATATGATTTGCAAGCTTTACAGAATCTGTTTTCTTCCCTTCGATTGCCAGTGCGATGCAATAGGCATCTTCCTTGATATATTTCAAAATGCGTTCTGCTTCTTTCTCCTTAATCTGCTCCTCAACTATCTCGGAAGCTTTATCAGGTGTTTTTTCGTCTGCTACCTCCATGATATCCAATTTGCAGTATCTGGAAAGCCTTTTTTCAAATTCTAAAATCGCATCACGGTAAAACTTTTCTTTCACCTTTCCCACAGTAACTAATGTAATATTCATTTTTATATCTCCTCGTCGAAGAGTCTGGTGTAAACTTCTTCTGCAAGTGCTTCTAAATAGGATGCGTCTAATGCACCAAATTGCTCAGCAATCATTTTCTTAAGTGTATCAAAATATTTGAAATATTTCATTTCTTCAGGAAGTTCTGTCTGAATAGCAGCTTTATCTATAATCATCTGTTTTGTCAGATTATCCTTACACCACCGGTTAATCTGATTGGTCAAATCATCCTCTTCTATTGCCTCTTCCGCATATTTTTTTGCAGAAGCAAAAGAACGAATACCTACCACAATAAAAATCAAAAATAATGCACCCATCACACCGTAAGTAATATATTTTCCGGGTGCTACTAAATAAATCGGAATAATATGTAATTCTATTAATACCAAAGCTGCAATTCCAAGAATACCGACAATCAATAAAGTATATGCAGAGCTTTTAAAATCCTCTGCCTTTGATTTTTTATCCTGATATGTATGAATTGGTTCTGCTTGTACTTGTACTTCATCGTCTTCTTCATGAAATGTTTCTTCTTCATAAAGAGTCACCTGTTCTTCTGAATAATAAGGTGTATCTGTTTCTTCCTTGTAATCTTCCTCCGGATAGTAATCTACCAAAGGAATTTTGCAATCAGAGCATTCCTTTATTCCTTCTCTATATTCATATTTGCATTTTGGACACCAAGGCATCTTTTTCCCTCCCATATGGAAACAAGAACTGCAAAGCCACTGAATGGACTTTGCAGTCTGTTTATACTCATTCTTATTTATTTGATAAATAGTTGTGAATTCCCTTTGCGGCAGCTTTACCTGCTCCCATTGCTAAAATAACTGTAGCAGCACCTGTTACTGCATCGCCACCTGCGTAAACACCATCTTTTGTGGTCTTACCAAACTCTTCATCAGCAACAATACATTTCCATTTATTTGTTTCCAAGCCTTCTGTTGTAGAAGAAATCAATGGATTCGGTGAAGTTCCCAGTGACATGATAACAGTATCTACTTCCATTTCGAATTCGCTGCCTTCAACCTCAACCGGGCGACGTCTTCCGGAAGCATCCGGCTCGCCAAGTTCCATCTTCACACATTTGATTCCTCTTACCCAATTATTCTCATCTTCAAGAATTTCTGTTGGATTTGTCAAAAGGTCAAAGATAACACCTTCTTCTTTTGCATGATGTACTTCTTCTACTCTGGCTGGTAACTCTTCTTCACTTCTTCTGTACACAATGTGTACTTCTGCGCCAAGTCTTAAAGCAGTTCTTGCTGCATCCATTGCTACGTTTCCACCACCAACAACAGCGACCTTTTTGCCTCTCATAATCGGTGTATTGGAGTCTTCGCGGAATGCTTTCATCAGATTGCTTCTTGTCAAATATTCGTTTGCTGAAAATACACCATTTGCATTTTCACCAGGAATACCCATGAACTTTGGAAGTCCTGCACCGGAACCGATAAATACTGCGTCAAAGCCTTCTTCGGAAATCAGTTCGTCAATTGGAATTGATTTTCCAATGATAACATTGGTCTCAATTTTAACGCCAAGAGAAAGAACGTTTTCAATTTCCTTCTTAACAACTTTATCCTTTGGTAATCTGAATTCAGGAATACCATATACCAAAACACCGCCGGCTTCGTGTAACGCTTCAAAAATTGTTACATCATAGCCAAGCTTTGCAAGGTCTCCTGCACAAGTAAGACCTGCAGGACCGGAACCGATAACAGCTACCTTTTTACCAAGCTTTTCCTTTGCCGGTTCTGGCTTAATACCATTTTCTCTTGCCCAGTCAGCTACAAAACGCTCTAACTTACCAATAGAGATTGCCTCTCCTTTGATACCTCTGATACATTTTCCTTCACACTGACTTTCCTGTGGACAAACACGTCCGCAAACAGCAGGTAATGCAGAAGATTCACTGATAATCTTATATGCTTCCTCGTTATTTCCTAATTTTACCTGTTCAATAAATGCCGGAATGTTAATAGAAACCGGACATCCCTTAATGCACTGTGCATTTTTACAATTGATACAACGTTGTGCTTCGCACTGTGCCTCTTCTTCATTATATCCTAAACAAACTTCTTCAAAGTTCTTTGCTCTAACTTGTGCTTCCTGCTCACGAACAGGAACTTTCTTTAATACGTCCATTACTTGTCACCTCCGCAATGACCACATCCGCCGTGATGTGTATCACCTTCCTGTAATTTCAACATTGCTCTGCCTTCAGCTGTTTTATAAATCTGCTGACGCTTCATTGCCTCATCAAAATTAACAAGATGGCCATCGAACTCAGGTCCGTCTACACAGGCGAATTTCACTTCATTACCTACTGTAACACGGCAGGCTCCACACATGCCTGTACCATCTACCATAATAGGATTTAAGCTTACGATAGTTGGAATCCCAAGCTCTTTTGTAAGCTTACATACAAATTTCATCATAATCATTGGTCCAATTGCGACACAAAGGTCATATTTTTTACCTTCATCTACCAAATCCTGGATAGTCTGGGTAACCATACCTTTTCTACCATAGGAACCATCATCTGTTGTTATATACAGATTACCTGCAACAGCTTTCATTTCCTCTTCTAAAATGAGTAAGTCATGATTTTTTGCACCTACGATAACATCAGCTGCAAATCCATTTTCATGCAACCATTTTACCTGTGGATAGACAGGAGCTGTTCCAACACCACCTGCAACAAATAAAATCTTTTTCTTTGCTAATTCACTCTTATCTTCTTTTACTAATTCAGATGCGCAGCCTAATGGTCCGACAAAATCATGGAATGCATCGCCTGCTTTTAAAGCAGCCATTCTGGTAGTTTCTGCTCCTACTGTCTGAAATACGATAGTAATTGTGCCATTTTCTCTGTCATAGTCACAAATGGTCAATGGAATTCTTTCTCCATCCTCATCCATTCTCACAATTACAAACTGTCCAGGCTCACAATTTTTTGCAACTCTTGGAGCCTTTACAACCATGGAATAAATATTGGTTGTTAATTCCTTTGCTTCTAAAATCTGATACATATAACTCCTCCTGCTATATAAACACATCTTATACATTTTAATGTATCTACGCTTCCTTTTCAATGCAAAATGAATATTTTTGCACCAAAACACAAAAAATATTCATTTTATGCAAGTTAAAATAGGGGACTCAAGTAGTATTTCCCTTCACCAAGCTTTCTTGCATTGTATAAATCTGCAGTATTCACATTGATTGCATAAAGATTGTTTGTATCATGTTCTTTATTTGTTGTATCCGTATATTTTTCAGCTACAATATAATACAACACCTCATCAATGTTTACTACTGATTTAATATCATAGCTGTTTATACCAAGTTTATGTGGGACATGTCCCTCCAAATCCGTAAGTGTACCATTTACAACTAACTGATTTTTAAGTACCTGTAACGCTAAATCACCCGGAAAATTAGCCTGCACTGTAAGTTGATAAGTTCTTCTGACCACATCACTGGCAATCCCTTTTTCATTAATAGCGACTACAGAAAGATTGCTTGTACCATACAGCATTTCAATTGGTTCTGTATAACGGGTGCTGCTTTTGGTCGGTGTACTGCCATCAATTGTATAATAGATTTTTGTATCTGCATCATGATAAATTTCTATCATCTGTGGTTCTGTATAAGTGCCACTGACCAAACTGATATCAGGCGCTTTTGGTGCAGACAGACTGATATAGTAATTCATGGTTACAATATCACTTTTTATACCGTACATATTTACAAAAAAAGCTTTTACGGTATAATCGCCAGCCTGTAAAGTAATAGGTTCCTCATAGACCATAGAATTTTGTGTCGGCGTTGAACCATCTAAAGTATAGTAGATAAATCCATCTGTCATGCTCTCTAGGGTGAGCGTCTGAATATCTGCATAAACGCCACCTTCAATACTAAACAATGGCTCTTTTGCTGCATACGCACCATAGACTTTCAAAATCTCTTCATTCTCACAATCTGCTAAAAGTGCCCCCATCTTATCATATGCCTTTTGCTCCTGATATAAGGATAAAAGCTTTTCTGTAATCTGCGAAGTATAAGTAGCATCTGCCGTTCGAAGCAATTCTTCCAAAACGGTTACTGCGCTTTGAAGATTTCCTTTCTTTTCATATACTTCTGCCAGTACGATACGTGCATCTATTTTGCTTTGGTCAATAGCAAGTGCCCTGTCCAAATAGGAGATTGCGGTATCATACTCACCGGCATCTATGTAAGCCAATGCCTTTTCATATTGATAAGGAAAAGAATTGTATTGCTTTGTATGCACAACACGTATACTGATAAATACAATAAGCATACAAAGCAAAACTCCTGCCACAAAAAGCAAAATGGTCTTATGTTTTCGGAAGGATTCTCCAAGATGTTCTCTTGCTTTGTCATTCTTCCAGTCTTCTTCAAACATGGTGTCTTCCGATGTATCCTGCTCCAAAAAGCTTTTTGCAATTTTTTTCATTGTTTCATTAATCTGTGCTTCATATTCCGGCTCGAATTCCGGCACAATCTTTACTTCTTCCCCACATACTTCACACAGCAGTTTCCCCTCTGGTATTTCATTTCCACATTTAGGACATTTCATGCTTAACTCCTTGTTATGTCTTAAAATAGTCCAGTAATTACACCTTGATCTGTAACATCAATATTATATGCAGCAGGCTCCTTTGGAAGTCCCGGCATAGTCATAATGGTACCTGTTAGAGCTACAACAAAGCCTGCTCCTGCTGATACATAAACCTCACGAATATTAATTACAAAATCCTTTGGTCTTCCCAAAAGAGTCGGATCATCTGATAAAGAATACTGATTTTTTGCCATACAAATAGGTAATTCTCCGTATCCCTGTGTTGTCAGTCTCTCTATCTGCTTAGAAGCAGCACTTGAAAATACAACCTCTTTTGCACCATAAATTTCCTTGGCAATACAACTGATTTTTTCTTTGATTGGCAGTTTTTCATCATATAAAGGTGCAAAGTTACTCTTCTTTGTCTCTAATGTATGTAAGACAGCATTTGCTAATTCAATACCACCTTCACCACCATGCTCCCATACTTTAGAAAGTGCAAATTCGCAATTTCTTTCCTGGCAGAAGTTTCTTACAAAGGCAATTTCTTCTTCTGTATCTGTAATGAAAGCATTTAAAGTAACTACAACAGGCACATTATATCTCTGCAGATTCTCTATATGTTTTTCTAAATTTGCAATGCCTTTTGCAAGAGCATCCATATTTTCTGTATTCAAATCTTTTTTAGCAACACCACCATTATATTTCAAAGCACGGATGGTAGCCACTAATACAACAGCATCCGGATGTAAGCCAGCCTGTCTGCACTTAATATCAAAGAACTTTTCAGCTCCAAGATCTGCACCAAATCCAGCCTCTGTAATGACATAATCAGCCATTTTCAAAGCCGCTTTTGTCGCTCTGACACTATTACAGCCATGAGCAATATTTGCAAAAGGTCCACCATGAACGATAGCAGGTGTATGCTCCAAAGTCTGAATCAGATTAGGCTTTATTGCATCCTTTAGCAAAGCAGCCATTGCTCCTGTTGCCTGAATCTGTCCTGCGGTAACCGGTTCTCCTGCGTAATTGTATGCAACTACCATTCTGTCTAATCGTTTCTTTAAATCTTCCATATTTTCTGCAAGACAAAGAACAGCCATGATTTCAGAAGCTACAGTAATGACAAAATGATCTTCTCTGACAAATCCGTCCATTTTGCTTCCCATACCAACTACAATATTTCTCAATACACGATCATTCATATCCAAACATCTTTTCCATACAATTTGTCTGGTATCGATACCGAGAGCATTTCCCTGTTGGATATGATTGTCCAACAATGCTGCACAAAGATTATTTGCTGAAGTAATGGCATGAAAATCGCCGGTAAAGTGCAAATTTAAGTCTTCCATTGGCACTACCTGAGCCATTCCACCACCAGCAGCACCGCCCTTGATACCAAAGCATGGTCCAAGAGAAGGCTCTCTTAAAGCAATTACCGCTTTTTTACCAAGTTTTCCAAATGCCTGTCCCAGACCGACACTTGTAGTTGTTTTTCCTTCACCTGCCGGAGTAGGGTTGATAGCTGTCACTAAAATCAGCTTACCATTTTCATTGTTTTCTATTTTCTGCAAATATTCTTCTGAAATCTTTGCTTTGTACTTTCCGTATAACTCCAGGTCTTCCGATTCCAATCCAAGTGACTTAGCCACCTCAGTAATTGGTAATAATTCTGCTTCCTGTGCAATTTCAATATCTGTTTTCATTTGGCAACTCCTCTTCTTGCTTTTGTGATTAACATTTTCATTGTACACGTAAAAATGCAATTCGTCTACAAAAACAGTAAACAACTTTCATTATAAGTGTTCTTCAACAAATGTTTCGAATTGTTCCGGGCTCATCAGGATTTTTCTTGGTTTTGTTCCTTCTTCAGCACCCACAACTCCGGCATTTTCCAATTGGTCAACAATCCTGGCTGCCCTGTTAAAACCGATTTTGAACACACGCTGTAGCATACCAATGGAAGCCTTGTCCTTTTCAATCACGAAACGACCTGCATCCGCAAAGTAGGAATCATAATCACTTCCACTATTAGCTGTTGCTCCGGCAAAAGCAGTTCCTGTCTGCATGGTAGTTTTGATTTTTTCTTCAATCTCTGTATTATAGGAAATATTTCCAAGCTGTTGATTTTTCAAAAATTCTACAACATCAGAGACTTCCGAATCTGAAACAAAAGCCCCCTGAACTCTGCCTGGCTTTGCATAACCCTGCGGATAAAAAAGCATATCTCCTTTTCCAAGAAGCTTTTCTGCGCCATTCATATCCAAAATGGTTCGTGAATCTACACCACTGGATACACTAAAAGCAATTCGACTTGGCATATTGGCTTTGATTAGACCCGTGATGACATCTACGGACGGTCTTTGCGTCGCAATAATCAGATGAATACCTGCTGCACGGGCAAGCTGTGCCAAACGGCAAATACTTTCTTCCACCTCTCCGGCGGCTACCATCATCAAATCTGCAAGCTCATCTACAATAATAACGATTTGAGGCATTTTATGTAACGGCTCTCCGTTTGCATCACACTTTCCTGCTTCTACAGCTTTGTTATACCCCTTTAAATCACGTACATTCATCTCTGCAAATTTTTGATATCGGTCTGTCATTTCTGCAACGCCCCAATGTAATGCAGCAGAGGCCTTTTTCGGGTCTGTTACAACAGGTATCATCAAATGTGGAATACCATTATAGACGCTAAGCTCTACTACCTTTGGATCAATCATAATCATTTTGACGTCACTTGGACTTGCTTTGTACAAAATACTCATAATAATTGTATTAATACAAACAGATTTACCGGAGCCTGTAGCACCGGCAATCAGAACATGTGGCATTTTGGCAATGTCTGTAACGACAACCTTTCCGCCAATGTCTTTACCCACTGCAAAAGCAAGATTGGACGGAAATTTTTGAAATTCATCCGTTTCCAGTAAATCTCTTAACATTACGGTACTGTTTTCTTTATTTGGAACTTCAATACCCACTGCCGCTTTTCCGGGAATCGGAGCTTCAATACGAATATCTGTCGCTGCAAGATTTAGCTTGATATCGTCTGCAAGCCCCACTATTTTACTTACTTTGACACCTTGCTCCGGCTGCATTTCATAACGGGTAACAGACGGTCCCTGACTGATATCTGTTATGGTGACCTTTACTCCAAAATTTTGTAACGTTTGCTGCAAGCGATATGCTGTTTCTTTCAAGCTTTTAGACGTATCTCCTTTTGCCCCTTCTCCGTGTTTAAGCAGGCGTAAAGGCGGAAACACATATTTTGCAGGTTCTTCCTGCTTAACGATTTGCTCTGCAATCTTTGTTTCTTCCTGCTGTACCTGTTTCTTTTCTTCAGCTGTAAATTTGTGGGTATTTCTTCTTTCTTCCTGTTTTTCTGACACTTCTGTCATTTTTGCAATTGTATTTTCTGTTACCGGTTCAGGCATTTCACGATAAGCTTCTTCATCGAGTTCCTGCAAAAATCCTTTTTCCAATGGTTTTTGCGCTGCAAAGGCAGGTTCCTTATTCATCCATTCATTTACAGGTTCAATCGCTATCTGTTTTTTCTCTGCCTGTTCAAAATCTTCTTCGCTTAAAACGATTTCATGGATATCCGCCTTCGTATGATTTGGTTGCATTTTATCAGGCTTCAAGGTCACTGCAGACATAGGCACAACGCCTTCTGCCTTACGATCCATACGTCGTACTTTTCCAGGCACTTCAGCAGTATTTTGCGCCTGCGTCTCTTTTTTACGTCTGCGGCGTTCTCTTTCTTCCTGTATTTCTTTTTCTTCTATGAATTCATATTCCGGTTCCTCATACTGCTCACGAATTTTTACCATATCCTCTTTTGCAGCTTCGTACAGATAGGCACTGCCCTTCTTCACACCAGACAAAAAGCTTTTCTCTGTAATGATTACGACACAAACGATACCAAGTGCAATCATGAGAAAAAGTGTGCCCCAAAATCCCATAAACTGATAAAGCATGTGAGCAAGTACACCAAACAATACACCTCCACCTGCTCGATGCTCCGCTGAGGTCTGATAAAGCTGCTTTAGCCACAGCTCTTCTGTCAGCAAGCCTTCCTGTCTCATTGCCATAAAACAAAAAATGCCTGTAATAAATAAAAGTACCATACCACTAATCAGTTTTAACACTGCCACACGATTTCCCTTATTGGAAATTTCAAAGGCAACTCCTAAAAAAATAATCAGTGGCACTATATAGGCCAATAGGCCAAATAAACCAAACATGACATCGGAAATGCCTGTCGCAAGGCTTCCTTTTATGACACGGATGACACATAAAAAGATAAATACAACAATTGCCAAAAGCAGAATAAGCACTGCTTCATTGACAACTGCAGGATTTACCTCATTTCTTTTCTTTTTTCTATTTGTCTTTGTATTTCTTGTAGTTCCTTTTTTCGCAGAAGTTTTTCTGGTATTACTGCTTTTTGCGGTTGATGTTCGTTTCCCTGAAGATGTCATACAAATATCTAATCCCCCTGTTTCATTTAAAGCCATATGCTTTACATAATAGTATAACATTTCTGACAGGGCTTGTCATGTTCTTTTATTTTCCTCTATCATTTCATGGAGCTTAGCAATCGCCTGGGAAATTCCACCCACTTCATCAATAATGCCTTCTCTTACTGCTTCCTCACCACAAAGAATAGAGCCTACATCCTTCGTTAAAACTCCGGTTTCCATCATCAATTCATTTAAGCGTTCTTTTTTTATTTTACTGTGAGAGCATACAAAAGCAATGATTCTGTTTTGTACATCATAAAAGCATTTGTAGGTCTGCGGTGCGCCAATGACAGTACCTGTCATCCGCACCGGATGAATGACCATGGTTCCTGACGGTACAATAAAGGAATAATTTGTACTGGCAGCAATAGGAACTCCTATACTATGGCTTCCGCCAAGCACCAGTGAAACACTCGGTTTACTCAAGGAAGCTATCATCTCTGCAATGGCAAGCCCTGCTTCCACATCTCCACCCATCGTATTTAATATGACAATAATGCCATCTATTTCTTTATCATCTTCAATGGAAGCAAGCTTGGGCAATAGACTTTCATATTTTGTTGCTTTTGATTGGGAAGAAAGTGTCTCATGTCCTTCAATCTCTCCAATAATAGAAATCAAAAAAATATGATGGTCTTTTTCATCATTTTCCAGCTTTGTCACTTCATGTTCATCACTTTGCTTATTCTCTTTTTCCTTATCCTCTGCCATTTGTCATACCTAAGCCTTTCTTTTTTCCTTAGTATTTCCTCATGGTCAAAGTTTTATTACTTTTTGACAGAACCTTATCAAAAAGTACGCTTGCTTCCAACAAATCAAATCCTACAGAAATCTTCTTGCCGTTGGGTCCACAATTGTTCTCCCTGTTCGCGCCATCTTCTGCAGCCACCTCTGCATAATACAACTTGAAAAATATCCCTTTCATTAAAATCATCATACAATATCAAAGAAATCCATGCCTGTCATGTCCTTTAAGTCAAAATCATCATCTTCTGGAAAATCTGTCAATTTGAAATCCATTTCCTTATGCTCTCTTCTCTTTGGAACCGGTAATGGATTTTCTATCATTTGTAAAGGCTTTTGTCCTACGGCATCCACCGTAATCTCTTTCATACCTGCAGGACTTACTGTATCTGAGTTCACTTCAACTGACACAACTGTCACTTTTTCTTCCTGTTTTTGTGCAGGTTCTTCCTGTTTTCCTAATATATCATCCAAAGTAATGACACCTGTATAAGATGTTTCTTCTTCCAGTGATTCCATTGTTTCGTTTTTTGACTTCATAGGCTATGAACTCCATTCTATTTACTAATCAACGTAACTTAATGCCTGCTCAATATCTGCAATGATATCCTTCACATTTTCAATACCTACAGAAAAACGAATTAAATCAGGCTGTACACCTGCCTCAACTAACTGTTCGTCTGTCATTTGTCTATGTGTATGACTTGCCGGATGAAGCACGCAGGTTCTCGCATCTGCTACATGAGTTACGATAGCTGCAAGCTTTAAATGATCCATAAAGATTTCGCTGACAGCTCTTCCACCCTTTAAACCAAAGGAAATAACGCCACATGTTCCATTTGGCATATACTTCTGCGCACGGTCATAATATTTATTATCCTTTAATCCCGGATAGTTCACCCATGCTACTTTTTCATTCTGTTGTAACCAAGTTGCTACCTTCAATGCATTCTCACAATGTCTTGGTACTCTTAAATGAAGGGTTTCCAATCCAACATTTAAAAGGAAAGAATTCATTGGAGAAGGAATAGAACCCAAATCTCTCATTAACTGAACAGTAGCTTTGGTAATATAGGCCTTTTTACCAAAAGCCTTTGTATAGATAACACCATGATAAGAATCGTCCGGTGTAGTCAATCCATGGAATTTATCTCCGTACTTATCCCAGTCAAAATTACCTGAGTCAACGATAGCACCACCAATACACATAGCATGACCATCCATATATTTTGTGGTAGAGTGCGTTACAATATCTACACCAAATTCAAAAGGTCTGCAATTGATTGGTGTTGCAAAAGTATTATCTACAATAAGTGGTACACCATGTACATGTGCAACCTTGGCAAATTTTTCAAAATCCAATACAACAAGGGCAGGATTTGCAATTGACTCAGCCAGTACACATTTTGTATTTTCGCGGAAGGCTTTGTTCAATTCTTCTTCCGGAGCATCCGGGTCAACGATAGTACAGTCAATGCCCATTTTTTTCATTGTAACAGTCAATAAATTGAATGTACCACCATATACAGTAGAGGAAAGTACAACATGATCCCCGGCTTCACAGATATTGAAAACTGCATAATAATTAGCAGCCTGTCCTGAAGAAGTCAGCATGGCACCTACACCACCCTCTAATTCGCAGATTTTCTGAGCAACCATATCATTGGTAGGATTCTGTAATCTGGTATAGAAATAGCCTTCTTCCTCCAAATCAAAGAGCTTTCCCATCTGCTCAGAGGTATCGTATTTGAAGGTTGTGGACTGGATAATAGGAAGTACTCTTGGTTCACCCTTTGTTGGCTTCCAGCCAGACTGGATACATTTCGTTTCAATTTCGTATTCTTTTTCATTTTCTTTGCTCATGATGCACTCTACTCCTTTAAATCAATGAATAACGAAAATATCATAACATATCTCTTGTTAGTTTTCAATGATATGTAAACTTAATCAATCAAATGTATTGTGCAAAAATGGTGCATGTTAACACATGCACCACACAAGAATACTATGTAAGCTTTTACTTACTCATCCCAGTTATGATATACAGCCTGTACATCATCTTCTTCATCTAATAAATCTAAAATTCTATTGATGCATTTGATTGCATTTTCATCTGTCAAAGTAACATAGTTCTGTGGAATCATAGTTACTTCAGCACTTGCCATTTCAATCTTCGCATCCTGTAAAGCTTTATATACAGTGTCAAAATCATCCGGTGCTGTTAATACTTCAAAGCTATCCTCTTCCTCTGCAAAATCCTCTGCCCCTGCATCTAAGGCAATCATCATTAAATCATCTGCTGACATCTCGCACTCTTCTTTGTCAATGATAATCTGACCCTTTTTATCAAACATGAAAGATACGCAGCCCTGTGCGCCAATGCTTCCGTTACCTTTTGTAAAAGCACTTCTTACATTTGCAGCAGTACGGTTCTTATTATCTGTTAATCCTTCTACGATAATTGCGATACCATTAGGTCCATAGCCTTCATAGGTAACATGCTCATAATTTACAGCATTGCCATCTCCGGCAGCTTTTTTAATACCACGTTCAATTGTATCGTTAGGCATGTTGTTTGCCTTAGCCTTTGCAATAACCTGTGCAAGCTTAAAATTATTATTAGGATCTGGACCGCCTTCCTTAACTGCTACTGCAATTTCACGTCCAATGATGGTAAAGATTTTTCCCTTAGCAGCATCATTTTTTTCCTTTTTGTGCTTAATGTTTGCAAATTTTGAATGTCCTGACATTTCAATTCTCCTAACTTCTCTTTATTTTTCATCCAGTTTTTTTACTAATACAGACTGAATGACATTTTTTTCAACTTTAAGTACCTTGAAAAGGTAACCATCTACCTCGATTTCCAGATTTTCATCTTCACCGGGGATACGGTCTAATTTATAAATCAGATAACCATTTAAAGTCTCAAACTCACATTCTTCAAATTGGATATGGAATCGTTCTTCCAAATCCTCTAACTTAGTCATGCCTTCAATAATATATTCGTTGTTGCCCTTTTCCTTAATATGATTTTCATCTGCATCATATTCATCCATAATGTTACCAACGATTTCCTCCAAAATATCCTCCATGGTAACAAGACCGGATGTCTGTCCATATTCGTCCATGACAATTACCATCTGATTTTTTCCAGATTGCATACTCTTGAATAAATCATCAATATTTTTTGTTTCAGGTACAAACACAGGCTCTCGTAATAATCCTCTTATTTTACCAATTGGTCTATTCAGACTCTCATCTGAAGTATGCATCCTCATAGCATCCTTTAAGTATAAAACACCGACAATATGATCCAAATTTTCCTCATACACAGGATATCTGCTGTTGCTTTCCTTTAGCATAAGATTCAAAGCATCCATGAAAGTCATTTCCGAATCAAGTGCAATGATATTATTGCGATGTGTCATAATATCGCTTGCCTGCTTGTCTCCATATTCAAAAATGTTCGTAATCATTTCCGCTTCACTTGCCTCTAAGACACCCTGTTCATGGCCTTCATTGACCATGGAAATAATCTCTTCCTCTGTCACATCTGCCTGCTCATCAGCATTTGCAAGTCCCAACAATTTTAAAACAAAATTTGTCGATACTGCTACCATACCTGTTAATGGATATAAAATAATCTCCATCCAACGTATTAGATAAATAAAGAAATATGCCCATTGATCCGGATACTTTTTTGCCAGCTTTTTCGGTAACAAAATACCAAAAGTAAGGATGACATACATCAGGCAGAAAACACCTAATATAACAGAAAGCATATGTACGGCTCTTTCTGACATGTTCTGAAAAGCAGAAAATTCCAGGAGCCACTTTTGCATCTGCATACGCCAAACAGGCAAATACAGATAACCCATAATCAACTCAATCAGCGAAATAATCAGCTGGATAGAGTTGATATAAATAGTCGAGCGTTTCACAATCTCAAACAGAAGAATAGAACGTTTATCCTTTTCTTCTACTGCTTTACGCTCGATTTCTTTTTCATTCATTAAATAAATTGCTGTATGAAAACCAAATAAAACAGCTTCCATCAACAATAATACAAAAAACATGATTATGATATAGGCCGAAGACCCACCATCATCCATTCACTCATTCACTCCTTTTATGCCAAAATAAGCTATAATATACTAATATATCATTTTACCAAAGGAACGTCAATAAATGATTTTTCTATCATATCCTGCAAATTACGCTACATCCTTATGTAGTTAACTCCAAACTGATTTGCAATGCTTTATTGACTTTTTCCATAATTGGCATATCCAAATGGCATACCTTATCCTTTAAACGCTTTTTATCAATCGTTCGCAGTTGTTCTAACAGGATAACTGAATCCTTCACCATGTCGTAATTTTCACAGTCCAGCTCTATATGCGTTGGCAGATTTGCCTTGTGAAGCTTCGATGTAATGGCCGCACAGATAACGGTAGGACTATGTCTGTTTCCCACATCATTTTGAATAATGAGCACCGGTCTGACGCCACCTTGTTCTGAGCCAACAACAGGTCTCAAATCTGCATAATAAATATCTCCTCTTTTCATAGTAAAACCAAGCCTTTCTATATTTCTGTTCTATGTATGCTTAGTTTTACCTTTCCAAGGATTTTTATACATTTTTATTCGCTGATTAAAGTACCTTCCCGTTTATAAATACGAGGAATCCTTTTACCAAGGTCACAAGCCAGCTCATAATTGAATCTACCTGACAAATCGCCAAGCTCCTCCATGGTAATCTGTTCATTCCCTGCCTTACCGATTAAGGTCACTTCATCACCGATACAGATTTCTCCATCAATATCTGTTACGTCTACCATGAACTGATCCATGCAGACTCTTCCAATAATTTGTGCTTTCTGACCGTTCACCAAAATATATCCAATATTCGAAAGGCTTCTCGGATATCCATCTCCGTATCCTAAACAAATAGTTGCTACTCTTGTATCACGAAAGGTTTTATAAATCCCTCCATAACTGATTTCCTGATTTTTCGGCACTGTTTTCACATAAACAACCCGGGACTTCAGCTCTAAAGCCGGAGCCAGTGAAATCTTCCCATCCTCTTTTACTTCCGCTGACGGCCATAACCCATATAAAATAATTCCGGCTCTCACAGCATCTAAATTTGCCTCTGGCATTTCCACAATACCTGCACTGTTAGAAACGTGCTTCATAGGAAATCGAATGCCAAGCTCCTTTTCCGCTTTTTCTACAAAATCCTGATATTTTTCAAACTGGTTATAAGCTTTTGTTTTATCTTTTTCATCTGCGGTTGCAAAATGTGTAAAAATACCTTCTATTTCAATATTTGGAAGTTGAACAATACTTTTTAATAAAGCAAGTCCCTCATCATCCGGATGGATTCCAATTCTTGACATTCCGGTATCTACTTTCACATGGATTTTACACTTTTTTTGAACAGAAGCGGCTGCGTCTGACAATGCCTTGGCAGTATCATACATATAAACTGCCGGTCTGATATCTTCCTCAATCAGTTTCTCATAGCAATATGGGAATGTGTATCCTAAAATCAAAACAGGCTTATTGATTTTATGCTCACGAAGTGAAATGGCTTCCTCAGCCGTAGCTACGGCAAATCCCCAAATACGTTCATCCTGCTGTAAAACTCTTGCAATCGGAATTGCTCCATGTCCGTATCCATCTGTTTTGATTACACCAATAATCTGTGTATCATCCTTTATCAGTCTCTTTATTTCATTTATATTCTGTTCAATGGCATCCAGGTCTATTTCTGCCCATGCCCTTTCATAATGCTTCATACGATAACAACCAAACCTTTCTATATATAAACTCTTATAAATATCTGATTGCCTGAATAATATCCTGCGACATTATATAATACGCCGATGTGTTGGATTTTGCAATATCTCCTGCCCTGCCATGTGCGAAAGTACCCATGACTGCTGCCTCATGTGCTTCCATTCCCTGGGCTAAAAGTCCTGCAATCATACCTGTCAGAACATCTCCTGCGCCTGCTGTTGCCATTCCGGAATTGCCACTTGTATTGATATAAGGTACACATCCACCCTTTGTAACGATTGTTCTTGCGTCCTTACATACCAAAGTCACCTGATATTTATGGGTAAAGGAGCGTGCATAGGCAATCAGATTATTTTTAATCTCTGCAATCGGATGCTTGATCATTCTTGCAAATTCTCCCAAATGAGGAGTCATAATTGTTTCAAATTTTGGGTCCGTTCCATTTGCTTCAAAAAATTTCATAAGCTGCGGCTGCTCGGCCAAAATATTTAAAGCATCCGCATCCATGACCAGGGGCTTTGTATTGATGCGAAGCAAATACGTTAAAATTGCTGTTGCTTTTTCTGATATGGAAATACCCGGACCAATTGCAACCACATCTGCCCATTCCATACCTCGTTCAATCGCATCCTTGTCTTCCGTTGTCAATCTGCTGTCTCCTTCTTCATAGCAGGAAATCATTGCTTCAGGCACTTTTCTTAACAGACTGTCCTTATTATAAACAGACGTAAAAATTTTCACCATGCCGGCACCTATTCGAAAAGCACTTGTTGCTGCAAGCTGACAGGCACCACCCATATTCTTAGAGCCTGCAATCAAAAACACCTTACCAAAGCTTCCCTTATTTCCGGAAGGTGTTCGATACGGTAACTGCAAATCATATTCATCGAAAACAATCGCTTTATTTCTCTGCTGTAATGCCAGCTCATGGGGAATACCGATTGTGACGCAAAGCACAGTTCCACAATGCGAAGTTCCCGGGTACATGACATGTCCAAATTTCTTAAATCCATAGGTGACAGTTATGTCAGCTTTTACCGCACTGTCTAAAATAGCACCTGTCGATGCATCCACGCCGGACGGGATGTCTACAGCAACAACCTTCGCTCCTGACTCATTTATCAAATCAATAACTTTTTTATAGTTTCCCTCCACATTTCTTGATAATCCAACTCCTAACAGTGCATCAACAATCACATCGTAGCAGAAATTATCAAATAAGTATCGGACAGGTATCTCCAACTTCGTCGCTATCTCCATCTGCATCCTGGTAAGCTCTGTTAAATGGTCACAATTACCTGCCATTAATATTTCTACAGCTACCCCATATTCTTTTAAAATGCGGGCAATAGCAATGCCATCACCGCCATTATTTCCACTACCTGCAACGATTCCGACAAATATGTCAGTTCCATACTCCTCCATAATCAATTTTGCTGTTTCCAATGCTGCTCGCTCCATCAGTATCATGGCTGGTATGCCATATTGAGAAGTTGCTTTCTCATCACAGTCCTTCATCTCAGCGGAAGAAAGAATATATTCCATTATGCTGCCTCCATCCTCATAGTAAACTCATTATTATCAGTATAGCACGTCTTTTCCATATAAAAAATACCTAAACTTTTTTGTCTAGGTATTTTCCTGTTGTTTTATCTGTTTTTCTTCATCCTTTTGCAAAACATTTTTCGGATTATATTTCATATCAAACATTTCAATCACTTCAGGTCCAAAAATCGCATGCATATAAGAGTATAATTCATCATTCCAGATTTGTTTTTGTTGTTTTAGCAGTACCTTCTTTTTGAGCTCAACTCTAAAATCCTGTACCCATTTATTGATTGCTTCAATGTCATCCGTGTTCTTTTTGATTTTCTCATAGCACACCTCCATTGTCGCAAGCATCAGTTCAAAATTTTTATCATCAATCACTTTGGGAAGTTCTAAAAGCTGATCCTTGTAGTCATCTATCTTTTGATTCGTTTCCTCTATCAGTCTTTTGTTATCCTCCATCTTTTTTTCTTTTTCCGGGCTGTCTTCCAATTCCATAATTGCTACAATTTCAGACATCAGCTTCTTTTTGTAGCTGGAAAGACTTTTGATATCCATATTCAATCTGCCCTGCTTTTTTAAAAGCTCATTTACATCATTCTCCAAGGCATGTATTTTCTCATTTTCCCCTGTTTGTGTAAATAATTTATGCCATTGATGATCCAATACCAATAATGGAATTTTTTTACCGACAAGAGCTTCTTTAAAAACTTCTTTGTCCTGTGGCATATACTCACTTCTTTCAGCTATTTGTTTTCTCTCTGACCAAGTCCGTATGAGAGCTTCATCAGGCTATCAGACAAATGTACATTCTCTACAACGATATCATCTGGTACATTTAAGTCTACATGTGCAAAATTCCAAATTGCTTTGATATTGCATTTCACCAAAATTTCTGCGGTCTTTACAGCACCATCTTTAGGAATTGTCAGCACTGCAATATCAATATTATTGGATTTGATAAACTCTTCTAAATTTTCCATCGGCTGAACAGGGATTTGTCTTAAGGTTTTTCCGATTAAATTTGGATTTATATCAAAAATTCCCTTTACAATGAAGCCCCTTCGTTCAAAATTCATATAATTTGCTAAAGCCTGTCCCAAATTACCGGCACCAACAATAACTAAATTATGCTTGTTGTGTAATCCCAAAATCTTAGCTATCTCATTATATAGATAGTCTACATTATACCCATATCCCTGCTGACCGAAACCACCGAAATTATTAAAGTCCTGTCTGATTTGAGAAGCAGTCACTTTCATCAGTTTACTTAAGTCCTGCGAAGATATCCTCTCTATTCCACTATCCTTTAAATCTCCTAAATATCTGTAATATCGCGGAAGTCGTCCAATAACGGCTTGTGAGATAGTCTTTTCGTCCACGATAAAGCACCTCCGTATTTGTTTATGATAATAGAATATTATACATCTTTGTTAAATGATTGTCAATTGTAAGCTCCAAGAGCAGAACTACATATATATTTTTTAAATAATAACCTTTCTAATCACTCTTTGTATTTCCTCTGAATGTATCAGCATCTGCATCTTCTCACTTCCACCTTCAACCGCTGGCTTACCACACCTAAGACTAACCTGATGTTCAGATACACAACAATCCTTATACCAGCATTCACCCATATGCGGACCATTAACAGACCACTTCTCGTTTTGTGTAAATTCGCCTACTAATGATTTCATTACCCGTTCTGTAGAATATCTCTTAAAACCAGCCAAATATTGTAAAGTCTTCTCGTCATCAATCTTTGACAAATTAATTCTATGATTCTCAATTGCAGACAAAACTTCTTCGCGAATCTTAATCTTATCCGTCTTTCCTGTGCCTGTCCATACTACCAGTTTGCCAAATGCAAGAATTAGATGTTCAAAACAAATCATATCGAGAATTATAACCTTACCTTCTGACTTATCTGCTATTGATTTCAGTATACGATACTTATTTCGAATATCCTGATTATCAACGACATAATCAAATGCAATATAATACTTGTCATCTGTTTTAATTTCAATATTAGACAATGCATCCAAAATTCCCTGATTACTTTCTTTACTTTCAACCACAAATGCATTTTCAAAGAAAAGTTGATTAGTCAATTTCCAGAAGTGAAGTCCTGCGCCTGTATCTTCTGTCCATAAATATTTCATGTCACAGCTCCTCTTCCAGTGTTATCCTGTTATCTTCAAGTTTCAACACTTTAAAGCTCTTATCCGATACATTGAGTCCATCACAATTTCTCAAAAAAAGCAAATACTGATTAGAAAATTCAAAATTAATGAATCTTCTGATTTCATCATTAATCAAAATATCCGCATTATCAATCACGATAAAATTATCCCTACACTGTTTAATTGTCTCTAAAAGATTATCTGATTTATAATTAAACAGTTTAATCGCTTTATATTGGTCAGTAAGTCTTAAATCTTCAAGTATTTCATACAGAACTGTTTTACCTGT
>CAMBAN010000004.1 GCA_945864145.1 uncultured Lachnospiraceae bacterium
TGAGGACGCAGCAGCATTTCTTAGACGCTGGTGTGATGATAATCGAATTTGCTATAAGGAAGATTTGGAACAGTATAAAAGAATTGAAGCTCAATATTGGGGATACGAGGAAGATATTGTTGAATCAGAATAAATAAAGTTATTTGAAAAATTTCCTTGACTCTGACGTTATGTAATAGCATATCATATAGCCATGTTCGAACATAACAAAGAGAAAAGGAGATTGTTATAGATGAAAATTATAACTATTAGGTCTGATTACTGCTACAGGAAAATGATGAATGTAGCGCCAGCTGAAAAAGAAAATATATATCGAGAGGAACTAATGAAGCCCTTTGAATTTAAATGGAAATGTATAGGTATTCCATTAAAGGCAGATATTGCAGGAGGTTTTGATGTTGTTTCTGCAACTGGCATGAATGGTTTTTATGCTCCGACGCAGATAGATAGGGAACGTGAATCAGAGATTGAACAGATTAGTGATGATACTTTTTGGAATAATTGTGAAAAAAGTATCCGCGATACATTACATGATTTTGAGAAGAATGGAATTAAATTAGTAAAACAAGATTATGTGTTTACCATTTTACTAAGTGATCCACATAATCCTATGACTATGATGACAGGTGATTATTGCGGCGATGGAGGTATTCCCGGTTACATCATCGGCACTATTGTGCCAAATGAGAAATCAATTCAGTTACTCCCGGTGGCATTGGCACATGAAACGAATCACAATATTCGTTGGCAGTTTATGCAATGGAGCAATCAAATAACTTTGGCTGATATGATTGTGTCAGAAGGTCTTGCTGAAGTCTTTGCTGCAAAAATGTATGGTGAGGATAAGGTTGGTAAATGGGTGAGAGAAACATCACCGGAAATATTGTGTAAAAAAGTGAAACCACTTATTAGAGATAATCTAATGATAAATGATTTTAATTTGCTTTCTTCTTACTTATATGGTGATGAAATCATGGCCTTTCGAGGCGGTCAGGCTATTGGTATGCCATATTGTGGTGGCTATGCATGTGGATATGCACTAATTGAGCATTATTTGAATAAAACCGGTAAATCCATTTTTGAGGCAACTGTTACTTCTACGGAAGAAATATTGAAGAATGTGGACGATTTCTGGAAATAGACATTTGGGAATGTGTAAATGTCGTGAATGATAAAAATCAGATAGTGTTAGGCATTGAGCAAACGGGGAACTACTGCTTCTGCTTGGCTGTATGGATGGTTGCAAAGGATATTAGGGAGAGCATCTGCAGAAGTATTACAACATAAAGTAAGAATATAGCTTAAGGAAGCATGTTGGGAATGAAAGTTCTGACATGCTTTTTCTTTTAACATTTCTATTTTAAGGAAGGGCGTCTTGGACTATGCACACAATGATGTTACAAATCAGATTGACACAGATGATTGCGGTAGATTATAATGATGACACAAACCGAAATGGCACAATGCGAATGGAGGGATTGTCTTGATAACAACTTTGGAAGAAGCATTAAAACGTATTGAAGAATTGGAAAAAGAAAATGAGGAACTTAAGACAGAAATAGAAGTTCTTAAGGCACGTAATTTTGGCGGTCGCAAAAAACATAACGAGGCATGGATGGCATCTTATCAAAATTTTGCAGTTAAGTATGAATCGGGTAAGACAATTATGGAGATTGTGAATGAAGGTGAAATCAGCCGTAGGACTGCTTACCGATATAAGAGTTATTATGACAAGCTGAAAGAATCTATGGAGTAGAAATAGACCATTTGCAGACCCCAGCAAAATGGTAAAATTCAATTATATTAAAGCAGAGAGAATATTTATGAGCAAACAAGCAAAGAGAAATGTTTTTGTAATACAAGATACTAATAAAAACAATATTGTCATGATTTGAATGGGAAGAAATACTTGTATGATGTTATAAACATAAAAAAAGAAACGAGCACCCCGCTTAGCTGTTAACAAGTAACACATACGGTATAAAACCCATTTCCTAATTAGAATAATACCAATGATAAGCTTGGCTGTCAAGGGAAAAGAAATGAGCCAAAAATCCGTCTAGGATGATGTAATTAAGAAATCACCCTTTTATTTAAGGAGAAAAGAAAATGAATTTATACAGTTTTATGTCAGTCTGTTATGATTTGCTTGATAAGATATGGTTTTCAGATAAGGGCAGAAATCCACGTGATGTAATAGAAAAATTAATTCCGAATCGAGCATGTACGGTATTGGATATGTGTTGTGGTACATTCTCAAATGGACTGCCAATAGCAAAGAAAAATCCAAATAACAGAGTTATTGGACTTGATAGATCGGAAGATATGCTTAAAGAAGCAAGAAGAAAGGTGAAAAGTGCAGATTTAGCAAATGTTAAACTGCTGTGCCAGGATGCGACATATACAGGATTAGAAAGTGAATCGTTTGATTACATTATCATAGGGCTTGTTCTTCATGAATGCAATGAAATGTTATGGAACAGAATTCTCAGGGAAGCACACAGATTGTTGAAAAAGGATGGTAAGCTTATTATTCTTGAATGGGATAAGCAGAGAGCTATTAGTAGAAAAATCAAGTTTGCACCAATATATGTACTGGAGGTGCTCGGAAATCCGAAATACTTCACCCAAATGTATTATAGTGATAAGAGCAGATTTTTTGAAAGCTACAGATTTCAAATGCTTGAACAGTATGAGTGCAATTATACAGTTGTGATGTCACTGAGGAAAAATGGATATAATTAACAACTTACTATAATTTAAGAAATTTGAAGATATATAGTAATCACTTATGGAGCATAGATTAAAAATAAATTTATGTAAAAGTATTTGAAACTTAGGGAGGCTTGTGTTAGTATTCTAGTATGTTTAATGAAAAAAGGAAGGGAGAGAGTAGTATGAACGGCTTAGGATATACACCTATTTGTAGTAGTAGTTCAGTTTCAAAAACATGTGATTTATTACTTAACGGGATTACTGCGCCCTTTTTTAGATGCTGAGTAAGTAAATCATGTTTCTAAATGAGATAAAGTAGTAATCCAAAACAGTTTGATGATTTTTAATCGAACTGTTTTTTTGTTACTAAAAAAGACTGATAGACTAATAAAAGAGGATGAAACATGAATACAAAATTACAAAGAAAATTAAACAGAAATATTGGATTAGATTATATAGGTGCTTTTATACAAAATATGAATATGCAAGGATGCATATGGGTCCTGTATTTATCCTATTGTGGAATGAATTTAGGACAGATAGGAATATTAGAAGGTGTATATCATATTACAAGCATGATGTTTGAAATACCTTCCGGTGCAATTGCTGATTTGCTTGGACGTAAGAAAAGTATGGTGATTAGCAGGATTCTTGTTGCAGTTTCTTGCATAATCATGTTAATATCCAGAAATTTTTGGCTGTTTGCGCTGAGCTTCTTTATTCAGGCACTTGGTAATAATTTTAATTCAGGTTCTGAAGAAGCGCTTGTGTATGATAGTATGAAAGCTATTGGCGAGGAAAAACATTACATAGGTGTAAGTGGTAGGATTAATGTTTTGATTGAAGTTTCTCAGGGTATAGCAACCGTGTTGGGAGGAATACTTGCAGAATATTCATTTGCGTATTGTTATGGCGCCTCTCTTATCATTGCAATTTGTGCCTTGATACCGGTTTTATTTATGACAGAACCACCAATCGAGAAACAAAAGAAAAAGGATAAGAATGTAATAGGAATGTTGGGTGATCACTTTAAACTAAGCTTTGGAATTCTAAAGGATAATAGTAGAATTCTGGAAACCATCCTATATTTTGAAAGCATTTTTACAGCTCAAACATTATTGTTTTTCTATAGTCAACAGTATTTTTATGATATGGGCTATAATAAAATATGGATTAGTGTCTTCATGCTGCTATTTAGTATCACCAGCTGTGTTGGTGCGCTACTAAGTGAAAAGATTTATATAAGATATGGAAATACTACAGCATCAATAGCTGCGTTTGCAATTGCAATAGCGATTTGTTCTTTTGTTTTTCAAAATGTAGTAATATCAGTGACAGCATTGTCTTTAGCAGGCTTTTGCAATTCTGTATTATATCCGATCCAATCGAATGTGCTAAACCAATTGATTCCTTCTGAGCAAAGAGCAACTTTGATTTCTGTAAACAGTATGTTTTTTTCAATAGGAATGATCATTCTGTTTCCGATTGCAGGATTTTTGGCAGATTATTTTGGACTGGCAAATGTATTTTTATTGATTGGCGGAATGATGGTTCTATTTATATTTCATTTTGGAAAGAAAATGAGAGATTAATTTTTGAATAAGGAGATTTATGGCAAATTTAATTATAGTATGTGGTCCTCAAGCAGTCGGGAAAATGACCGTTGCAGAAAGCTTGAGAGATAAATTAAAGTATAATATGATGATGAATCATGACAGTATAGAAATGTCTGATAAAATATTTGGTTTTGGAACACCGGCACAAAAAGAATTCAATGCAATATTTAGAGAAAAGGCATTTGAACTTGCGGTGAAGCATAATGTGGATTTGATATTTACATATGTTTGTGCGTTTGAGCTCCCGCAATCTAATCTGCTAAAAGATGCAGAAAATCATAGACTAAATTCGAATGATGGAGAGGTATGGTTTGATAATCATATAAAGATAGATAATACAAATCTCCATCCGGATGAGGTGGCGGATATGGTTATAGAACAGTTTAAGCTGCTTGCAAATGAAAAGGAAGAAAAAGAATATCGCTTTGGTGTTTAAAATACTTTGTGTAAATAATGAGCATGGCATGAGGTAAGGGAGAAAAAATGAAATTACTATCACAATATAAAGGGTTGAGAAGAGAAAATTATATTCTGTTTCTTGGTCGAATTGTAACAAACTTAGGGTCAATGATTTGGCCTGTAATGACAATGATTTTAAATCAGAAGATGGGGTTTTCGGCAGCAGAGGTAGCGATTGTTATGATTGTTGTAGGTGCAATCCAGATGCCACTTGGTTTACTTGGGGGAAAGTGGGCAGATAACTATAACAAGAAAAACATGATTGTATTATTTGATATTATTTCAGTCGTATTTTATATAACCTGCGCATTTTTGCCTCTTTCCTGGCTATCGCTGATTCTGTTGTTTACCGCATCAGGATTACAGGGAATGGAAAAACCTTGTTACAATGCACTGATTGCAGATATTACAAAAACAAAAGACAGAGATCGCGCCTATTCCTTGTCTTATCTTGGTGGAAATATCGGTTTGGTTGCGTCACCAACGATTGCCGGTTTCCTTTTTGAAAACTATCTATGGCTTTCCTTTCTTATCAGCGGACTTGCCATTTTTACTTCCACTGTGCTGATATTTTTCTTTGTAAAAGATATTACTCCTGTAGAGGAAAAAGAAAGTACAGCAAAATATCAGGAAAGCGATAACAAGGCCAGTGCATGGGAAATACTAAAGGCGAACAAGGTGCTTTTTCTATATATGATGATTATGGCGCTTTATTGGGGAGCTTATGATCAGTATGGATATCTGATGCCTCTTGATTTAGCCAGAGTTCACGGTGAAAAAGGTGCTCTTATTTATGGTAGTGTATCAAGCTTAAACTGTATCGTTGTTGTACTATGTACACCGATTATAACAGCGCTTCTTTCAAAACTCAGTTATACAAAAAAGAATCTGATAAGTATGTTTTTAGTTTTAGGCGGCTATATGATATTTCTATTTGGACTTGGTATCGTTCCTGTTTATTATATTGCCATTACTCTATTTACATGGGGAGAGATTCTTTCCACAACAGTAAGTGGACCATATACGACAGAGCGTATTCCCGCAAGCCACAGAGGGCGAATGAACAGTGTAATGGGAATGCTTCAATCAATCATAGCCGGGATTATCATGTACACAACAGGATTCCTGTTTGATAATCTTGGTTCTGTAGTGGCTTGGAGTTTTATTTTCCTTCTTCTTGGAATGGCAACAGCAGGAAGTATTATCCTGATTCCGCTGGATAAGAAAGCATACAAGGAACTATATGATAAATAATAAAAAAGCCGGATAAGTTTTGGACATACTTGTCTGTTTGCTTATCCGGCTAATGGTTTTTAACAGAAATTTGCTCTTCGGGCAAATTTTGTTGGTTTGACTACAATTCTATTTTTTATATCCACATTTTGGACATACACCATTTTCATCCAATGCTACACCGCATAATGGGCATCGATCAATTTCTGCTGTTGGTGTATATTCCTGAGATGCGGCATTCACACCGCTTGTAAAGGTAATCTTTGCAATATTCAATTTGTCTTTTAAAAGCTCATACACAATCTTAATCATACCTTCAACAGTCATAGTTTCTTTGGTAACAACTAATCTGCTATCCGGGTATGCCGTGGCTAATTCTGTTTTGAAGGCTTCCCCTTTCATCTTATTCTGAGGGTGGCCATTTTTAATTCCCTGTTTTTCATATACATCAAGTATAGCCGGAAGCAGCGGATCATCTTCTCTTAAAATAAGAGCATGATCAAAATTCTTCAAAACATCCCATGCAACTTTTTGAATTTCATTACAAGGATAAACCATATTAACACCTGCATTTACAATGTCTTCCACTTCAATTGTGAGTACGCCGGTATGTCCATGCAGATATTGAGCTTCTCCCTGAAATCCATAAAATCTGTGTGCATACTGCAAATCAAACGTTGTTATACTTCTCATAATGACACCTCCTATGTGTATTAATTTATTTATTGTTTTAATTTGTTTCCTGACAATCTGAACAGATTCCTTTAAATAATATGTCATAGTCTAAAAATTGCATGGAAGAAGAATTCCTGGTGCTTGGCTTTAACTCTGGAAATGGCTCCAGTTCAACATCAAAAATTTGTCCACATTTGATACACCGAACATGAAAATGCTTCTCACAAATATAATCAAAAAAATCTGGACCTCCGGCTACTTCAATTTTTCGTATCTTACCTTCTTCAGCTAAGATATTCAGGTTTCTGTACACAGTTGCTTTGCTGACAGAAGGCTGCTTCTGCGTAATGATGTTGTATATGTCATCCGCAGTAGCATGTTTTTTCAGGTCATGTACAGTGTTAAGAATCAAATTTTTTTGGATTGTGTTTCTTCTAATCATTTACTCGCCTTAATAAGAATAATTCTTAATTAGTATTATATATCAATAAAATTAGAAAAGCAAGAAAAGAATATTGATTAATTGTTGAAAATGATATATATTTTAGATAATATGATATCATAATTATATTATTCTGATAATAGTGCTACAAGCACATAATTAAGGAGGTATTTCATGGACAGATTAAAAGGGAAGGTTGCTATTGTAACAGGTTCTACAAGCGGTATTGGAGTAGGAATTGCAAAATTGTATGCTTCAGAAGGAGCCAAGGTAGTGATTTGTGGTCGTAGACAGGAAAAAGGACAGGCTGTCGTTGACGAAATCGTCAAAGAGGGCGGAGAAGCCTGGTATCATTTTACGGATATTACACAGATTGACAGCATTGAAAAGCTGATTGATGATACAGCTGAGAAATACGGTAAGATAGATGTTTTAGTAAACAATGCGGCAAATGTTGGATTGAAGGATGGTCGTGTAGATGAGCTTACTTTGGAAATGTGGGATGGTATTTTCCAAAGTGACTTAAGAGGAACTTTCTACACAACAAAGTGCGTAATTCCATATATGCAGAAAAATGAAAATGGAGGTTCCATTATTAATATTGGCTCTATGGCTTCCTGTGGAGGTGACCTTGGTTCCACAGCTTATGCATGTGCAAAGGCCGGTGTAGACATGTTGACACAGTCAACAGCTTTGCAATATGGAAAGAATAACATTCGATGCAACTGTGTTCGTCCGGGACTAATTGTTACTCCTCAGAATGAAGCACATGTACCACAGGCACTCAAAGATATCTTCTTAAGTAACATCATGGTAAACAGATATGGATGTCCGGAAGATATCGGTCATATGTGCGTATACCTTGCTTCCGATGAAAGCAGTTACGTGACCGGACAGATTGTGAATGTAGATGGAGGTTTGAACTCTCATGTTTCTACAGTTGCCCAGTTCCGCGAATTAAATTCACGTACCTGGTAAATTTACAGGACAGTATAAATAACTGGATCAATATAATTGATTCAGTTATTTTTTTGTTATAGAATACGATTGAAAGACATATGGGAGTGACAAATGAAAATAGCTATCGTAGATGATGAAGTAAATGAGCAGGAAATCATTGTAAAGTATATCAGTGAGTGGGCAGAGAGCAAGAAGGAATTGGTAGAGTTTTTTCGCTTTCAAAGCAGTGAAGGCTTTCTTTTTTCATGGGAAGAAGAAAAGGATTACAATCTTTTACTTCTGGATATAGAAATGGGAGAGATAAACGGTTTGGAGCTGGCAAAAAAAGTACGTCTGGAAGATAAACATATTCCGATTATATTTGTAACCGGGTATGATGAATATATGCAGTATGGCTATGATGTGTCAGCACTTCACTATTTGATAAAGCCTGTGAACAAAGAAAGACTGTTTCAGGCACTTAACAGGTTAGAGGAGTCAGAGCAGGAAGAGGTAAAAACCCTTGTGCTAAATGCAGGAAGTGGAATAAGGCGTTTACAAATAAACAATATGATGTATGTGGAAGCAGCAGGGCATGGAAGCGTTATGCATACACCTGATGAAGAGATTTCTCTAAAAGAATCCTTTGGAGAGATGGAGAAGCAATTGGCAGGAGTCTGTGAAATAGTAAAATCTCACAGAGCCTATCTGGTAAATTTAAGATTTGTTTCTACTATTCAGAATGCAAATATCATTTTAGATAATAACGAAAGACTTCCCATTTCGAGAAATCAGATGAAGAATGTGCAGCAGGAATTTTTAAAATACTATAAAAATAAATAATTCGGAAATGGTAATAAAAATGAATTGGATGATAGGTATAGTCATTGCGGTGACTGTTTTTATAAATATTGGTCTGTGGCTGTTTTTTATGCCATGGTATGTTGACAAAAAAATCAGTCGTTTTCAGAACGAATTAGTGGATAAACATTACAATGAAGTTGAAACAATGTATCGTAAGATGCGTGGCTGGAGACACGATTATCATAATCATCTTCAAGTGTTAAAAGCCCATATGGAGCTCAAACATTATGATGAAGTGAAACAGTATCTGGATATGCTCAATGATGATTTGACGACTGTTGATACCGTGATAAAAACAGGTAATGTTATGGTAGATGCGATACTGAATAGTAAGCTTACCATGATAAAAGAGAAGGGAATTTATGTGGATGCCACTGCAATTGTTCCGCAGAATGTTCCTTTTTCCGGAATAGATTTATCTGTACTGATTGGAAATCTTTTAGATAATGCAGTGGAAGCATGTATGCAGGTACAGAATAAAGAGAATCGGTTTATTCGCATTTATATTGATATTGTAAAAAAGCAACTTTATATTTCGGTTACAAATTCTATGAACGGTAAAGCAAAAAAGCATGGTTTGCAGTATCTTTCAACAAAATCCGGGGTTCATGGCTTCGGAATTCTTAGAATTGACAGGATTGCTGCTAAATATGGAGGTTTTATTAACAGGCAGAATGAAGAAGGAGTATTTGCAACCGAAATCATGCTTCCATTGATAGAATCATGCTAAAGAATAAAAAGGAAATGTCATTCGTGCATGTAGAAATACCTTTCATGCAAGAATGACATTTTTTATTGCATAAAGTGCTATGGTTATCTTGAAGGAGGAGAGACAGGATATGCGTTATCTAAGACCAATTTTCAATATGATGATTTTAATCTATGATGGGAGATCCGGCGTTTATCATTGTTGTCATACTTACGGTTATTATATTGAGAAATTCGAACAGGGAGAAGCAAATCTATGATAGATAATTATAAGGCTACAGTTGATAAGTCAAAAAACAAATGGACAATGTGGGGGAATTTGAAGTTTTATTTACGCTTTATTTACAACTATGATAGAAAATTGTTTTGGGAAATGCTTTTGTATTTTATTCCCACGTTGACGTTTACCTATATTGAAACAAAATTTCCGGCTGTTCTTGTGGAAAGCCTGCAAAGGAAAGGGAGTCTGATACAGCTTGTATTTATGATAGGTGCAGTGGGCTTGGTGTATATATGTGCTAAAGCGGCTTGTTTCTTTTTGTACGAGATGTCACGGGAGAGAAGTAAGCATTTGCATTTTTACGTTTCAGAAATATTTCTTCATAAAATGCAGGATGTAGATTATGAACTTTTGGAAAAGCAGGAGTATCAGGAAATCTATGCAGGTGCCTGGGACGTAGCTAATACCGGAAGAGGAATTAGACAAGGGACAGAAACGATTGCAATGATGCTTGCGAATGGAGTCGGCACAATTTTATTTGGTTTTATTGTTGGGAAAAGTAACCTGATTCTTTTTGCACTTGTACTTATTTCTGTGTCGATTAATTTATATTTGCTTGAACTTGCGAGAAAGGTACATAAACGTTATTATACGGAAATTAGTAAGCAGGCAAAAGGAATACAGTATATTTCTGAGATAACGATAGACTCGGCTGCAGGTAAAGACATACGAATGTTTCAGCTCTTAGATTATTTACTAAAAAAATACGATGAAAATTTAAAAAAGATGGATGAAGGCTTTGGCAGAATACATACTGCGTATGGAATGCGTGGGCTGGCAAATGCTGTTATATGTTTTGCAAGAGATGGATTTGCATACTTCTATCTTGTAAGTGAACTTGCGAAGGGAACGATTAGTGTTGCAGATTTTGTATTCTTATTTGGTGCAATTTCTTCGTTTGCGAGTGGATTTGAGTATTTAATCAGAAATGTAATGCGTTGGCATACTACAGATACGCCTATTGGTGTTTTCAGGGAGTTTTTGAATACAGAATCATCCTTTTGCAAACATACGTCATTATCACAAACTGAGTTTGATGAGCTATTAAAGAAAGGGTTGGAAATAGAGCTGAAAAATGTGAGTTTTTCATATGGCGATAAAAAGGAAGCGGTTATTCGTGATTTTAATTTAAAAATTGCATCAGGAGAAAAACTTGCATTAATTGGTTTAAATGGGGCAGGAAAAACAACCCTGGTAAAGCTTATCTGTGGGTTATATAAGCCTGATAGTGGTGATATATTTATCAATGGAATCAATACAAACAATCTTACAAAAGAAGAATATCAAAAGATGATATCAGTGATGTTTCAGGATGCATACTTTTTGCCGACTTCACTTGATACAAATATAATTGGAGCAAAGCAATTGTGTGCTGATGAGATGAGCCGAGTGCTTAGGCTATCTGGTTTTAAGGAAAAATATGAGAGATTGCCACACAAGGGTGATTCTCTTTTGGTGAAAAAAATTAATCCGGAAGCGATTGATTTTTCAGGAGGAGAAAGGCAAAAACTAATCTTTGCCAGGGCTCTATATAAGAATGCCCCTCTTGTGATTCTTGATGAACCAACTGCTACACTTGATCCAATTGCAGAGCACGAGTTGTACACTAACTTTAAAGAGGCAATCGGAAATAGTACTGCAATTTATATCTCTCATAGACTTTCAAGTACAAGATTTTGCGATCGAATTGTACTTTTAGAAAATGGAAAAATAGTAGAAGAGGGAACGCATGATTCTTTAATCAAGAAAGAAGGCAGATATGCCTATTTGTATGAAATGCAGAGTAAATATTATCAGGACGAGAAGGAGAAAAAGAGAAGAATTCAGTACATGGAGGGGGAAGCATGAGAAAAAGTGACACAAAAGCTGTTTTTTATATCATAAAGCAACTAATGAGAGAATGCCCGGTTGGTATGGTTGCAGATATCATTGACGGTATCCTGATCAATATAAGACCATTTATTGCTGCATACATGACAGGATTATTTATTGATGCTTCCATGCAAGGGGAGAGCAAAGAA
Source organism: uncultured Lachnospiraceae bacterium (assembly GCA_945864145.1). Classification (GTDB taxonomy): domain Bacteria; phylum Bacillota; class Clostridia; order Lachnospirales; family Lachnospiraceae; genus COE1. Next base: position 11,953 of record CAMBAN010000004.1, read on the forward strand.
ACTTTACTTCGCTATGCATGGATTGGAGTATCTGTTGTTCTCATTGTTTCTGTTATTGATAGTATTGCAGTGGAAATTTATCATAAGTATATTGGCTATGCCTCGGAAAGGCAGATTGGTTCTTTGGCATACAAGAGTATGATTATGGATTATGAATATCTTGAGAATTCAGACGTTCATGGTAAAAAGGAAGCAATATGCTCTTATGCCAGTGGCTGGGGGCTGTTTGGAATGACTATGGATGCGGTTACTCATTTTTTCAGATGTGCGACAACCATCATAGCAGCCGTTGTTGTGGTAATTCCTAAAATGGTATCTTGTTTCATAGAGCAAAACACGAATTTTTTTGCCATTTTTTTTGCAGTACTGTTTTTTCTGGGTATCATTATGCTAAGTATATTAAATGTAAAAATTATGAGGCAATACTCTCAAAAGCTGACAAAAATTTATGATGAGAAGAGAGTTCCGGTAGAAACAAGGAAGCGATTCTATATGAATCTTTTTGCTAAGGCAGACAGTCAGAAGGATATTAGGATGTGTGGGCAAAAGCCTGTTATTGATACAGAATTTGCAAAAATGAAAGAGGAAATGGAAGACTATAAAAAGGACGCTCTTAAGGTAACAGCTAAGGCTCCTGTTTTGACAGATTCACTAAGTGGATTCATCGTGGTATTGGTTTATCTTTTCACAGGAATATATGGATTTTCAGGGTATATCTCAATTGGCAGTGCTGTTGTTTTTGCTACATGTATCAGAGAAGTATCAGAGTATATGTTCAATGTTGGGGGACTGGTTGGACAATTAAAAGAAATTGCTATTTATGCCAATAAATATATGGATTTTATGGAGCTTGAACAGAAAAAACATGAAGGAACGATTCCGGTTGAAAAGAGAAGGGATAACAAATTTTCTGTGGAGTTTGACCATGTCAGTTTTAAGTATCCGGGCGCTACAGATTATGTAATCAAGGATTTGAGTCTAAAATTTGAAATTGGTGAAAAGATGGCAATTGTTGGGAAAAATGGTTCCGGAAAAACAACTTTTATTAAGCTTTTATGTCGGCTTTATGATGTGACAGATGGCTGTATTAAGGTCAATGGAATAGATATTCGTAAATATGATTACAAGGAGTATTGCAATTTGTTTGGAGTTATATTTCAGGATTTTGCAATTTTTGACTTTCCACTTGGAGAGGTTTTAGCCGGGAATGAGAAATATAATAGTGAAAAAGCAATAGATGCGCTAAATAGGGCTGGACTTGCAGATCATTTTGAAATGCTGGAAAATGGACTTGATACATTTATCGGACAAAGTTTTAATGAATCCGGTGTGAACTTTTCCGGTGGCGAAAAGCAAAAGATTGCAATAGCCAGAGCAATTTATAAGGATGCGCCGTTTGTCATCATGGATGAACCGACAGCCGCTCTTGATCCGGAAGCAGAAGCAGAGGTGTTTGAAGGCTTTGATAAAATGGTTGGGAAGAAAACGGCAATTTACATTTCTCATCGATTGGCTTCCTGTAAATTTTGTGAAGATATTCTTGTTTTTGATAAAGGAAAAGTGGTTCAACATGGCACACATGAAGAATTAGAAAAACAAGACGGACTATACAGAAAACTATGGCATGCGCAGGCACAATATTATGCGTAGTGTGGAAGCAGGCACAGGAAAAGGAAACTTGCATATATTATCATAAAATCCTATGGGGTTGCTTTTATGGAAGAAAGAAAAAAGGCAATTGCAGGAACCTGTAATTTTTCTGGTGTGCGTCCAATTACAGTTGATTTACCCTATCCGGAAATAAAAATCAGTGAGAAAAATAAATCCTATGCCAATGTGTTAACGCAGGATTATTGCGGCAGCGTTTCGGAGATGACCGCTATTGTGCAGTATATTTATAATGAGAATAGAATGATGGTGGAGCATTGTCCGATAGCTAAAACTGTGCTTGGAATTGCTATGGCTGAAATGATGCATTTGCAAATGCTGGGGCAGCTAATTATTCTGCTTGGCGGGGATATTGATTTTACGATCAGACAACGAAATGGTGCAAGAAAAATGTGGACACCGGAATATATTGAAACATCGGAGTGCATCAACAATATGCTTTGCAGAAGTATGGAAGAAGAAAGAAATGCGATTACCCAATATCGGAAACACATACACATGATAAATGATGATTGCATAAATAAGGTTTTGGAAAGAATTATTTTAGATGAAGAATATCATATTATGATTTTAAAGTCATTGATGTCTGAGTAAAACGATGTGACTTGCTTTGCGACAAAAACAAAGAGCAGTGTATTTTTGAGTAAAAAATACACTGCTTGATTATTATTCGTTATAAGTATAGGTAGCAACAGAGCATTTGCTGTCTGAACTTGTCAGATAGTAGCCTTGCCCGTCTGAAAGGTTGCTAGTGATATCAACAGTCTGATTACCGTTTCCATCGTTGAAAATAAGTCCTGTCACATCAGAAGCAATTTCAATACTGTATATCTTTTCATTGTATTGGTTTGTTGACACATATGTCATTTTTGTTCCTGGCCAGTTTTCTGTATTTTCACTTCCACCCCAGGTGTAAGCATATACAGTTCCCCAGTTGTAGTTGTCTGAAAAATAAACGGAGATAAGGTCTGTATCCTCATCGTCACTTTCACTTACAGAAGTATAAGTAGAGGTAGTGACGTAAGACCAGTTGCTGTCAGCAGTGTAATAGTTATAAGAGGAACTTAAAGAAATTGTTAACTCATTATAGTAAGCGCCACTTGGTAACATTCTTACAATAGTTGCTAAGGTAGCATTTGCAGGAACAGAAGCAGTGTATACAGTGTTTCCATCAATAGTGGTGGTAGTCATCTCGGTATAGCTGCTATCTTTGTTTGTCTTGATTGCTGCCACTTCCAAGAACGAGAACAGCACCACTTTCTCTGGTGGTTACGGAAACGTTTCCGGAAACGGTATAATAATCAGCTTCACCGATACAAGCGTTGTGGAAGTGATTGACAGCAGCTACTTCGGCACTTTCAAAGTGTGTGCTGCCTTTTTGACCTACCATAATGGATGTTTTTTCGGTTTGACTTGGTCTTGAAAAATACAGAGAAGATGCGCCATTTTTGCTGGCAACAACAGCGTAAGCGCGGTCGATTTTATTTTGGTCAATATATTTAGTCCAACCACCTTCGCTTGTATGATTTGAATAGGTATCATGACTTTCAGCCCAGTAAACAAGCTTATCATCGCTGACTCCTGCTACCTGTGTCCAGTATCCAATGGAATTAGAAACAGAGCCATCGTTGATAGCACCTAAGATAGTGCTGCTGAATTTGCTGTCTGTGACAGACATATAATTTGTATACTCGTTGATTAAGGAGTTTGCGTAGGTTTGGTTATTTTCCACGGTGTTGTCCAAAATCTCGCCATAATTGAACATATCCTGGTCAATGACAGAACTCCAAAAGCTACAGCTTTCGGAAGGGAGTGAGATATGCTTTGCGGCATCCCAGCGGATACCATCGACACCATCCGATTTAAGCTGCTGGATGTAATTTTTTACTTTTGCCTGTACTGTGGAATGTTCAGAATTTAAGTCCTGCATACCGATATTTCCATGAGTAATGGCATACCGATTGCTGTAATCAATGCTGTCCCCATACCAATGCCAATATTGGGAATCCTTTAAACTGCTGTCAATATTGGAATGGTCTCCGGCTAAATGATTGGCAACGACATCTACAATGACTTTAATGCCATATTCATCAGCAGCAGAACAAAGCTTTTTTAAATCGTCTTCAGAACCAAGTCCCGAATTACTGATGTAAAAGCCGTTTGGTTGATATAGATAATACCAGATACTATTTCCGGTCACTGCTGCTTGTGCAGGTGATGTTTGTACAGACGTAAAACCTGCGGCAGCGATATCTGGCAGTTCATCAATAATCTGTTGATAGGTCCAGTCGAAGCAGTGAAGAATCACGCCGTCCTGAATATCGTCAGCCAGACCGTAATATACTGTTGCTTCAGATGCATTGCTGGTAAATGCAGCGGAAAAGGAGATACCGCCAACAGCCAATGCTGCTGACAACAGAATGGATATAAAAGATTTGCGTAAATGTTTTATTTTCATGATATCCTCCCTATGCATGAAAAAAGTTTGGGGTTTCGTGTGATGTCAATAGATATACGGCCGTTAATAATTGACAAACACATTGTAATTCTTTCATATTTTTTGTGCAATGATTATTTTCGATAAATTTCGTAACTGTTGAAATGCACAAAAGTGCATAAAGAATATTGGTTAAACAAGCTAAAAACTAAACATGTTGCTATATTGAATTTTAACAAAAAGTTATGTAAACCTTTGTTTCTTTTTTTAGTGCGATAATTAATCGTTGACTTTTCACATATATGTATCTAAAATAATGGGTTTGAGAAAAACGGTTAGAAAAGAGTCTGGTGGAAATGAGAGATTACAAATTTGACAATATCAAAGCATGCTTGATTTTATTAGTGGTGTTCGGGCATTTCCTGGAGATTGTACCGGGGCATCGTTTTTTATATCTGTTTATCTATTCTTTTCATATGCCTGTATTTTTGTTCCTGTCAGGCTATTTTGCAAAGTTTGACAGGAAAAAGCTGGTATTCGGTCTGATACTTCCGTATTTTATTTTTCAGACCCTGTATCGCTGTTTTGATGCATGGGTAATAAAATCCACAAAAGTAGAATTGATTTATACAAAGCCCTGGTGGATAACCTGGTATCTGATGACTTTGATTGTGTATTATTTTCTGATTCCGCTGATAGATGTGGAAAAGAATACCCACAGGGCAATTATTTTTGCAGCTTCGATTATGATATCACTTTTGTCAGGATTTGATACCTCCGTAGGCTATGCCATGTCTTTGGCAAGGACGGCATCCTTTTTACCGTATTTTGTTGCGGGCTTTTATCTGAGAAAAACAGGAGAGAATCGTCAGCCAAAAGCCGGGATAAAATGGGGATTTGCAATAGCAGTGGTGTCCGTGACGGCATTTGTGCTAAGTACGGGGGAAATTTCCAAAAAAATGCTTTATGGTTCATATTCCTATGAAGCAGCAGATTATTCTGTAGGTATTAAGGCAATGCTTATGCTGATTGCCTTTGCATGGATTGTGGTCTGGCTTTGGATAGTGCCTGAGAAATATGTTCCGGTATTGTCAAAAATCGGAAGATATACCATGCCTGTTTTTTTACTTCATGGATTTATTGTAAAGCTGATTGGGAAATGGGTGTCTATGGGTCTTATAAAGTTGAACATTGGTGAGGCAATGGTTGCAACAGTTATTATTGTGATGTTACTGGGAAATCAGTATAGTAATGACTTGTTTTGTAATATTTTTACGTTACGCTGGTTGTGGAATAGAAAAAAACATACCCTCCGGTAATGTTGATTTGGGAAACTCATTGTGCAGTATAGTGCAGACGTGTTACAATGACATTGCGATTTAGAAACGATATCTTTAAATAAGACAGGGGATAGCATATGAAGCCAATGGTAAGTATTATTGTTCCGGTTTATAATACGGAGCAGTATTTAAGACGTTGTATCGACAGTATTGTAAATCAGGAATACACAGATTTTGAGCTACTTCTGATAGATGATGGCAGTAAGGACAGCTCTGGTGTGATTTGTGATGAGTATGCAGAAAAGGATGCGCGTGTCAGAGTGATACATAAAGAAAATTCAGGGGTATCTGACAGTAGAAACTGTGCGTTAGACCATGCCAAAGGAAAATATATCCAGTTTTTAGATAGTGATGACTGGATTACACCGGATGCAACAAGGTTACTGGTGCGCTCTGCAGAAGAATATCATTGTGATATGGTCATATCTGATTTTTATCGTGTAGCCGGTGAGCGTTTATCCTCTAAGGGTGACATTGAAGAGGACGGTGTATTAACACAGGAGGAGTTTGCAGCACACATGATGGAAAATCCTGCAGATTTTTACTATGGTGTGCTTTGGAATAAGTTATACAGACGTGAACTGATTGAACAGCACAAGCTGCGCATGGATACAGAGATAAGCTGGTGCGAAGATTTCATGTTCAATCTGGAATATACATTATATGCAAAGGTTTTTTATGCTTTACATGCGCCGATTTACTACTACGTAAAACGAAAGGGCTCACTGGTAAGTCAGGGAATGAGCATAAGCAAAACCATTAAAATGAAATTGAATGTTTTTGAATATTATAATAATTTCTATAAACATGTTTTGGATGAAGAGGACTATGAGAAAAACCGTTTGCAGGTGTATCGTTTCTTTCTTGATTCTGCAAGCGATGGTGTGGTATTGCCTTCTGTGATTCCGGGTACAAAAAAGCTTGGAGAGGAAAGAGCCTCTATCAATGAAAATGCAATCAGCAGTGATGGGCAGGCTGCAGATTATTATCGAAACAGAAAGATGTTAGAGCACTATATGGAGCCTGTTGCATTAAAAAGCGATTTACGGATTGAAGATGTGATGCTCATTTTATGTCTCAAGGAACATGATATTTGGAAGACACGTAAGGAGTTGGCTGATTTTGCAGGGATTTCCCGCACAAGATTAAATGCTTCTTTGCAGCGCCTGGTAGCAAATGATGTTTTGAAGGTTGAGGAAGTCAAAGAGCCCAGGGAAAAGAAAGAAGGCAGACGAAAAAGGAAAGAGGAAGAATTTCAAATGGAAAAAACACGTGTCTCAAAACGTCTCCTCAAGATTACCTGGCTTCCGGCTTCAGAAAACGTGATGCGTGAAATGGCAATCGCACAAAAGGAATGTGATGCGGCCCGATTTGCAGATTTTACAGAGGAAGAGATTGCGCAGTATCAAAAATTGATGGAAAAGACAAAAAGTAATATGCAACGTGTATTAATTTAGCGGATTTAGATGGAAATATGAAAAGAAAAAGAAAAATTGCTGTTATTCTGATAGGCTCCCTTTTGTTAACAGGTTGTGCAGCTCAGCTGGAAGAAATCATATACGCAAGTAAAGAAACGACAGAAAGCATTTTTGCGATGGATACCTATATGACAGTGACTGCCTATGGTGCACATGGAAAAGAAGCCGTAGCAGAAGCAGTTAAGGAGATACAAAGACTGGACGATTTGCTTTCTACAGGAAGTGAAGAAAGCGAAGTAACAGCTCTTAATCAAAATGGTGGCGGTATACTGTCAGAGGATACTGCTTATTTATGGGAAAAATCGGTAGAGGCATTTGAGGAAACGAAGGGTGCATTTGATGTAACCATATATCCTGTGATGAAAGCATGGGGTTTTACAGACAGCAATTTTCAAGTGCCCGAAAAAGAGATGCTGCAAAAGCTTATCCAAAAAGTAGACAGCAGTGCAGCCGTATATGATGCAGAGATAAAAAATCTGCAATTGCCTCAATCAGTAGAAATAGACTTTGGCGGTATTGCCAAGGGCTATACTTCGGAAAGAGTCGCACAGGTCATGAAAGACTGCGGTGTGAAAAGTGGTATGCTAAACCTGGGTGGTAATGTGGAACTGATAGGAGAAAAGCCTGATGGCAGTAAGTTTAAGGTAGCGATTCAAAGCCCTGCTCATGATGGAAATTATTTAGGGGTACTGCAAATTAGTGACATGGCTGTCATAACCTCCGGCAGTTATGAACGCTATTTCGAAGAGGATGGTGTTACCTATCATCATATTATTGACCCGACTACAGGGTATCCTGCAAATAAGGGACTCCTTTCCGTGACGATTGTCAGCCAGGATGCCACACTTGCAGATGCTTATTCGACAGCACTCTTTGTGATGGGAACAGAGGAAGCGATTTCCTTTTGGAGAACGCACACAAAAGAATTTGATGCAGTACTTTTAACAGAGGAGGGAGAGCTTTTGGTGACAGAAGGTCTGCAAGGAGCTTTTTCCTCAGAGAGAGCTTATCATATCATAGAAAAACAGGAAGACATAAAGTGAAGCAGCATTATTTGGAAAAGGGCGATAAGGTAGTAATCCTGATTGTGGTCATAGTGGCAGCAGCACTTGCTGTTTGGTTGGCAGGTAAGCAGGGGCAAACGCCAGACTGTGTACAGATTGAGCTTGCAGGAGAGCTATATGGAAGCTACAGCTTGTCGCAAAATCAGGAAATCCTGGTCGAGAGTGAGTATGGAAAAAATAAGATAGTAATAGAAAACGGTCAGGTCAGTATGCAAGAGGCGGACTGTCCGGATAGATATTGTGTTGCGCATCATGCAATCAGTAAAGCCGGAGAGACAATAGTATGTCTGCCCCATAAGCTTGTGGTAGAAATCAAAGCATCGAAGATACAAAATGATATAGATACGATTGTAGAATAAAAGTGGCGAAAGCCACTTTTTTCGCGTAATCTGTTCTAAATTATTTCGCCAATTATCCGATATATATTATGTTAAGAGAGAACGGATACAATATAGGGGAATTTAATAAATCTGCTAAGGCAGACAGAGAGAGGGTTAAATATGCGTATACATGGAAATAAAATGACGACCACAAGAATGGTGGCACAGGCTAGAGCAAGAAGACAGGGAAGAGCAAAAATATTAAGCTCTGTGTCCGCAAAAAGAGCAACAAACACAGGGACATCAGCAAATTCGAAAACAGGCAGTTACCAAAGTGCTTCTACTTCATCAGGTAGTATGACGCAGGTAAAAAAATATAATGCATACACCCAAATGCAGGAGTATGCAGAGGGGTTATCAACAGAAACGAAAGCTTTGCTGAAAATCGGAACTACTACACAGACAAAGGATACTGAGCTTACAGAGGAAGAAAAGAAGGCTCAGGAACAAAAAGCAGCAGATGAAAAAACGACAGTAGTGTCAGAAATTCAAAAGGTTGTCAACTATTATAATGGTCTTTATGATTCCTTAGAGGATACTGGCTCGAGTGCAAACCGTGCTTTTCAGACACAACTTAAAAATACAGTAAAAGGCTATGAGAAAAAATTGAAAGAGATTGGTATTTCCATAGATAAAACAGGAACGCTTTCTGTTACGGAAAAAACTTTAAAAAATGCAGATGTAGAGGATTTGAAGGAGATTTTTTGTAAAAAGGATGGATTGTCTGATAAGCTTGCGGATAAAGCAGATACGCTAAAGGCAAATGCAAGCACTACACTAAAAGTAATGAACAAACTCTATGGCACCTCTGCGTCTTCAAATTATACAAAATATGGAACAATCAGCGATGCTTATGCGTATTATAAAAGTCGCTATTCTTATAGAGGTTAGAAAGGGGTTGCTTATACTCCCATAGGTTTGATATGATAGGGACAAGTAAAAACTTGGGAGAAGGACAATGACAACAATTCATACAATCGCAGTAACCAAAGAAATTACAAAGGAAACTCCTGCCCAAATCAATGAGAGCCTGACCATTCTTTCAGGAAAATTCGGGGGCACCTGTTATGCGGCAGAGGGATATGAAACCATTAAACAGCAGCCTGTAGAGAAGGCATTGAAACGAGCAGAAAATACAGCACAGAGCGGTCATCACTCTGTGTATCAGCATGCATGCATAACCATGGAAATTCAATGCTCTAAGATACTTGCCATGTTGTTAAATTCCATCGGTATTTCAAACACATCGGAAAAAAGCGCTCGCTATACGAAGATGAAACCACAGACTGAGGCAGAGGAAATCTTATACTATAAATGGCATGATATTTTTATGGAGCTTATCGAAAAAGAGTATAAGGAAAAGCTCACAGAAAAAGAGGCAAATAAGCTTGCCTTTGAAAACGCCAGATATATGATTTCGGTATTTACACCGACCTCTATGGTTTATACATTACCGTTTAGAAATATATTTTATGTATTGGACTTTATACAGTCCATGATAAATAATTTGGAAAAGCTTTCCGGAGCTTTCAACCAAAGAGTAAGAAAAGAGCTTGAGGAATTAAAAGAAGAGCTTCTAAAGGTGGTAGGAAACAAGCAGAATTTCCATGATAATAAAAATGAATATTTTCGCTTTATGCCTGTGCAGGCAACAGGCGAAAAAGAGGACGATGCGACACCTGTTTATGGCGATGTGTATACAAGTGTATATCTGGCTTCTTTTGCCTGCGTGGCACAGGAGCAAAGGCATCGTACCCTGAGACTAAAAATAAATTTCTCTGGTACAGACGCAGGAGAGTACGGTTTTTATGTGCCATTATTAGTAGAAAAGTATGGAAAAAAAGAGGAATGGCTTTCTGATATGCAGACAGTGAGTGACTGTTATCCGCAGGGAACCTTAGTGCATGTAACAGAGCAAGGACTTTTTGAAGATTTTGCTTTAAAATGTAAGGAAAGAATGTGTGGCAGAGCGCAGTTGGAAATCATGAAGCTCAATGAATGGATGACAGAGCAGTTTTTGGAACAGAAAGAGAACCTTTCCAAAGCAAATAAGAAACGATTGGAAGCTATGACACCAAACGGTGTAGCTGCGCCAAGATGTGCTTTTGCAGACTTTACCTGTCAGGAGGGCTGTAAATGGGGTCCCAAGGGTGCATTGGGCAGATTAATATAAAGTGAGGGAAACAAAGTATGAAAGAATTGCAGATTGCATCAAAGGATGGTATACACAAACTACATGTGGTAGTTTGGGAGCCACAGCAGGAGGTAAAGGCAGTAGTGCAGATTTCACATGGTATGGTGGAATTTATTGAAAGATACAGTGATTTTGCTGCCTATTTAAATCAAAGAGGTTTTGTTGTGGCAGGTAATGACCATTTAGGACATGGTCAGACAGCAGGCTGTGATGAAGATTTGGGGTATTTTTGCCCTGAAAATATGAGTGCTACCGTTGTAGAGGATTTGCATCAGGTGACTGTGGAAATGAAAAAGCAGTATCCGAATGTGCCATACTTTTTGCTGGGTCACAGTATGGGTTCTTTTATGGCAAGAAGATATATTATGACCTATGGTAAGGAGCTGACAGCCGCAGTTATTTCAGGAACGGGTTCGCAGCCTTCCATAGTATTAGCGGCAGGTAAGTTTATCTGCAGTATGATTGCTTTGTTTCATTCGGACAGATATCGTTCTTCTTTTGTGAAGAAAATTTCCTTTGGCGGCTATAACAAAAGAATTCCTCAGGTTCGTACGGAAAATGACTGGTTGACAAAGGATGAGGCGATTGTTGACTGGTACAATTCCAATAAATATTGTACTTTTTCTTTTACGATTAATGGTTATCGTACGCTGTTCGACGTACTGACTTTCATTCAGAAAAAAGAAAATATTAAAAAAATTCCAACAGAGCTTCCTTTGTTTTTTGTTGCGGGTGCAGATGACCCTGTTGGCGGCTATGGAAAAATGGTAGAGGCGATTTACGAGCAATATAAGCAAGCAGGAGTGAAAGACATTTCCTGCAAATTGTATCAGGATGACAGGCATGAAATTTTGAACGAGACAGATAGAATGACAGTATATGAGGATATTGCAAAGTGGTTAGAGGCACACATTTAAACAGAGAATTTATTCATGCAGTGGAGGAAGCTGCCATTATTCCGGCAGTTAAGGATGAGGAAAGCTTACAGGCAAGCTTAAAGCTTGACAGTAGTGTCATTTTTATCCTGTACGGAGATATTTGCAGTATTGCTCATATCGTAGAACAAGTGAAGGCAGCAGGCAAACTTGCCATGGTACATATGGATTTGATTGCAGGTCTTGGAAGCAAGGAAATCAGTGTGGATTTCATAAAGGAAAAAACAAAGGCAGATGGTATTATTACTACAAAACCACTGTTAGCCAAACGGGCGAAAGAATTAGGGTTATATACAGTGCTTCGCTTTTTTATCATAGACTCTCTTGCACTTTCAAACCTGGCAAAGCAGGCAAAGGATGCAAAGCCGGATTGCATGGAGATACTTCCGGGAGTCATGCCCAAGGTTATCAGTCGTATTTCAAAAGAAAATGCGATACCATTGATTGCAGGAGGTTTGATTTCTGATAAAGAGGATGTATGCAATGCACTGGATGCAGGTGCAGTGGCAGTTTCTACTACCAATCCAAAGATTTGGGTGCTTTAGTCTTTTTGTACAAAAAAGATGTACAAAGCTGTGGGAAAAAGGTATTGACCAAAAGACCAAAGGAGCATATACTAAAAGCAAATGAATAATTGATGCATGAGATTTGGAGTCAAGCATAGGAGAACCTGAGAAGAGGTTTTCTTTTGTTTGGCTCTTTTTGTAATTACAAAGAAGGAAGAGGAGAGAATTATGTTTGATGTAGTTGTTATCGGAGCCGGTGTTACAGGATGTTGTATTGCAAGAGAACTGGCAAAGACCCAAAGAGACATACTGGTGTTAGAAGCATCCAGTGATATTTGCGAGGGGACTTCAAAGGCAAATAGCGGTATTGCGCATGCGGGGTTTGATGCAGTACCGGGTACTTTAAAAGCAAAGATGAATGTAAGAGGAAGTGAACTGTTAGCAGAGCTTGCCCCAAAGCTGGAGTTTCCGTATCGTCAAAATGGCTCCTTGGTTCTTTGCTTTGAAGAGGAAAATAAGTATAAGCTGCAGGAGCTCTTTGAGAGAGGTGTAGCCAATGGTGTTGAGGGCTTACAGCTTTTAGAAAAGGAGGAGGTACTTTCCTTAGAGCCCGGTCTTACAGATCATGTGGTAGCAGCTCTATATGCACCGACAGGAGGAATCGTTTGTCCCTTTGGCTTAACGATTGCCATGGCAGAAAATGCAGCACAAAACGGTGTTATTTTTAAACGAAATAAGGAAGTGACAAATGTGTCACAAACAGAAGGAGGATATGAAATTACCTGCGCAGATGGAGAAAAAATAGAGAGCAAAATAGTAATCAATGCAGCAGGTGTTTTTGCGGATGTCATTCACAATATGCTTCCCAAGCATGAGAAAATGAAAATCATTGCAAGAAAAGGAGAGTATTGTCTGTATGATAAAAAGGCAGGAAATCTGGTAGATAAAACGATTTTTCAATTACCCGGTCAATACGGAAAAGGTGTGTTAGTCACACCGACGGTACATGGCAATCTGCTGATTGGTCCGACAGCAGTGGATGTGGAAGACAAAGATGGCGTAAATACCACAGGACAGGGTCTTTCACAGGTGCTGGAAAAATCCGCACTCAGCGTCAAAAAGTTGCCACCTGCAAAACAGATTATTACCTCTTTTGCAGGTATGAGAGCCCATTTGGAGACAGATGATTTTGTGATAGAGGAATCAAAGGTATATCCCGGATTTATCGATGTAGCAGGGATTGAATCACCGGGGCTTACCAGTGCACCGGCGATTGGCGAATATGTGGCAGAGCTTGTAAATAACTTACAGCCAGGAGAAGAAAGAACAGACTTTATAGAAACAAGAAATGCAATCCCTAATATGAATGAACTGAGTCTTGAGGAAAAAGAGGCACTCATCGCAAAAAATCCGGCCTTTGCACAGATTATCTGTCGTTGCGAATCTATCACAGAGGGCGAAATTTTAGAGGCTATTCACAGACCTGTGGGAGCAACTACCTTAGACGGTGTTAAAAGAAGAACCAGAGCAGGGATGGGGCGATGTCAGGGAGGCTTCTGCTCACCAAAGATTACAAAAATCCTGTCAGAAGAGCTTCATGTTCCTATGGAAGAGATTAGAAAATCAGGAAAAGATGCAGTGCTTTTGGTAGGAAACACAAAACAGATGCAGAAAGGTTAGGGATAGAACATGAAAAAGAAAATTGCAATCATTGGCGGTGGTCCTGCAGGTATGGCAGCAGCATTAGGTGCGCAAGAGGCAGGCATTTCACCGGAGGATATTATCATATTAGAAAGAGACAAGGAGCTTGGAGGTATTTTAAATCAGTGTATTCATAACGGTTTTGGATTACATACCTTTAAGGAGGAGTTGACAGGACCGGAATACGCAGCACGGTTTGCACAAAAAGTGATAGAAAAGAAAATTCCTTATTTATTACAAACGATGGTCATGCATATAGAGCCGGGAGAAACGAAAAAAATTCTTGCCATGAATAAGGAACAGGGCATTCTAAAGATTGAGGCGGATGCGGTAGTGCTTGCTATGGGCTGCAGGGAAAGACCAAGAGGAGCCTTAAATATTCCGGGATATCGTCCTGCCGGTATCTACTCTGCAGGAACAGCACAGTATTATGTGAATATCGAAGGAAAAATGCCGGGAAAAGAAGTGGTTATTTTAGGAAGTGGTGATATTGGACTGATTATGGCAAGGCGAATGACCTTAGAAGGGGCACATGTGCATGCAGTGGCAGAGCTGATGCCATATTCCGGTGGATTAAAGAGAAACATAGTACAGTGTCTGCAGGATTACAATATTCCTTTACTGCTTAGCCATACAGTTGTCGATATCCAGGGGAAGGAGCGGGTAGAGGGTGTAACCTTAGCAAAGGTAGATGAAAAAGGAAAGCCGATTCCGGGTACGGAAATTCATTATCCTTGCGACACCTTGCTGCTATCCTGTGGTTTGATTCCTGAAAACGAGCTCTCCTCTGATTGCGGTGTGGATTTGAGTCCTGTTACATCCGGTCCGGTCGTAAATGAAAGCCTGGAAACGAATGTAGGCGGTATTTTTGCCTGCGGTAATGTACTTCACGTACATGATTTGGTGGATTATGTATCAGGAGAAGCAAAAGAAGCAGGAGAAAATGCAGCACAGTATTGCATGGAAAAGAAGACTCTTTCCATGGAAACAAAGACTGCTTTAACAGATAATGTCATTACGATTTTGCCGGAGCAGGGAGTAAGATATACAGTACCTTCTCTCATTCGTATAGAACATATGAAGGAAAAACAGACAGTGCGCTTCCGTGTTGGGCAGGAATATAAAAATGTCAAAGTTGCAATTTACAGGGATGATGAGCTGTTAAGGACATTGCCGAAAAGAACAATGGCACCCGGAGAAATGGAAAACGTCATTTTACTCAAAAAGGATTTGGTAGATGAAGAAGGGAAGATGCCTGAAAATATTCGTATCTTGATTGAACAAAATGTATAAGGAGATGACACATATGTCAGAAATAAAGGAATTGATTTGTATCGGATGTCCGCTTGGTTGTCCTTTAACAGTGGAAATGGAACAGAAAGAAGTGCTGTCTGTGACCGGAAATACCTGTGCAAATGGTGACAGATATGCCAGAAAGGAGGTTACAGACCCAAGAAGAACTGTTACGAGTACTGTGATAGTAGAGGGCGGAGAACAGGCAGTTGTTTCTGTAAAAACTGCTTTGGATATCCCCAAAAATAAAATATTTGACTGTATGGCAGAATTAGCTAAAATAAAAATATCTGCACCTGTTGCGATAGGTGATGTAGTAGTAAAAAATATCGCAGATACAGGCGTTTCTGTTGTTGCTACAAGGGCAGTAGCAAAGCAGATGCGCTAAAGGATAAAAGAGAAGGAGTTTAGGGTATGGACAACGGAAAGTATATTATGGCGCTTGACCAGGGAACAACGAGCTCAAGGTGTATTTTGTTTGATAAAGAAGGTAATATTTTGAGCATGGTACAAAGAGAGTTCGAACAGATTTATCCAAAGGCCGGCTGGGTGGAGCACAATCCAATGGAAATCTGGTCCTCTCAACTTGCAGTTGCAACGGAGGCTATGGCAAAGGTGGGGGCTGATGCTTCGTCTATCGCGGCACTGGGTATTACCAATCAAAGAGAGACATCGATTGTGTGGAGCAAGGAAACGGGTCTTCCCGTCTATAATGCCATTTGCTGGCAGTGTCACAGAACGGCAGATATGATAGAGGAACTGAAAAAGGATGGCTTTGATGAGGTCATTCGAAAAAAGACAGGACTTGTACCGGATGCCTATTTTAGTGCTACAAAAATTGCATGGATTTTAGATAATGTAGAAGGTGCAAGAGAAAGGGCAGAACAGGGAGAGCTGCTCTTTGGTACGGTAGATACCTGGCTTATCTGGAATCTGACTAAGGGGCGTATTTTTGTAACAGATTATACAAATGCATCCAGAACGATGCTTTTCAACATTCATGAAAAATGCTGGGATGAGGAGTTACTGGAGCGTTTTCGTATCCCAAGAAGTATGCTTGCAGAGGTAAAACCATCAAGCTGTGTCTATGGGATGACTGATGATGGATTGCTTGGCGGTGAAATCAAAATTGCCGGGGCTGCAGGTGACCAGCAGGCGGCACTTTTTGGACAGTGCTGCTTTGAAGAAGGTGATGTAAAAAATACCTATGGTACAGGCTGTTTCTTACTTATGAATACAGGAAATAGAGCGATTACCTCAGAGCATGGACTTTTAACTACGATTGCCGCAAGTGAAAAAGAGGAGCTGGAATATGCCTTGGAAGGTAGTGTTTTTGTAGCCGGAGCAGCAATTCAGTGGTTGCGTGATGAAATGCGTATGCTCAAAAATTCAGCACAGTCTCAGGAATACGCAGAAGCAGTTGAGGATACCAATGGTGTTTATGTAGTGCCGGCTTTTACAGGTCTTGGTGCACCGTATTGGAATCAGTATTGCAGAGGTATGGTAGTAGGCATTACAAGAGGCTGCAGTAAAGAGCATTTTATCAGAGCGACCTTAGAATCTCTTGCATATCAGACCCATAGCGTGCTGCGTGCCATGGAACATGACACAGGTGTCACAATCAAGACACTTCGCGTAGACGGCGGGGCAAGTGCCAATGACTTTTTGATGCAGTTCCAGGCAGACATATTAAAGGGAGATGTGCTCAGACCAAGCTGTATTGAAACAACAGCCCTGGGTGCGGATTATCTTGCCGGTCTTGCAGTAGGATATTGGAAGGATAAAGATGAAATCCGCTCAAACTGGCAGCTTTCAAAACGTTTTGTGCCAACGATGCCGGAAGAAGCCAGAAAGAACCGATTACGTGGATGGGATAAAGCAGTAAAATGTGCTCTGATGTGGCAGGAATAAGAGATAAGCATAAAACACCGGTCATTTTTGACCGGTGTTTTGCAAACGATATTGTTTTGGTGTGACGTTTTTATATTTTTTAAAAGTTTTTATCATATGGCTGCAGTCGGAAAAACCTGTTTCCTGACTGATAAAGGTTAAGTCGAAATCTGTAAATAATAGCATGTCCTCGGCCTTTGTTACGCGAATATATTCGATATATTCTTTGCAGGAACGACCGTAAATCTGCTTGAATTTCTTTGCAAAAAAGGAATAGCTCATGTTACAGCGATTGGCAAGATCCTCCACCTTTAATACCTGGTTTGAATGGGAATCAATATACTCTGTAATGGCATCGATAGAATGGTCTGATGGCTGAGCAACCTGCAAAGAAGGCTGGAATCCAAGAGTACGCCAGACTCTTACCATCGTAAGTAAAATATTGCTGACAGCCGAGCGCATAGCAGCATGATAGCCATAATCCTTTTCTGAATACTCATAGCTTAGCACTTTGAAATAGGCTTCTACCGGGTAAGGAGAAAGGGCATCGCCGGTAAAGACGACAGGTGTACAGGCATCATCCTTTGCCTGAAAAATCAGTGATTTTAAAGGTGGAATAAAATCTCTGCTTTCATGGAAAAGGTTTAAATCAAATTTTAACACATAATAGCGTAAATGTTCTCCGGGATTTACATGATAAATGCCGTGCAGTTCTTTTGGCAGTAGTGCAATCATATCACCGGGCGCAAGAAGGTACTCTTTTTCACTGCTGGACAGGACTTTTACAGTTCCTTCTATAATATAAAGAATTTCCATGTAATAGTGCCAGTGCTGGTGAATAGGAAAGTCATGAATGTCTGTGTCAAAGATAAAAGCATCGTATGGAGTATTTAACATATCACCCTGCTCGAATAAATAGCGCATAACTTCTTCTCCCCTTTAAACAAAGATAGATTTATACTATTTTTGAATTATATCATAACAAAAAATGTTATGCCATAATATATAAAATTTTGAAACTTTTTCTAAAAACAAAGAAAGGTGTGCGAATACTTTTTTGGGGGTTGACATACCTTGCTTAATCATGTACAATTCATTTTGTCGCTTGACGAAGAAGAGCGCAAGCCCAGATAGCTCAGTCGGTAGAGCAGAGGACTGAAAATCCTCGTGTCACTGGTTCGATTCCGGTTCTGGGCATTATGCGGGTGTAGTTCAATGGTAGAACACTAGCCTTCCAAGCTAGATACGTGGGTTCGATTCCCATCACCCGCTTTGGATAGGTAATTGCTTGATGTGATTGCGTGAAAGCCTATCTGAGGATATCAAAAAAAGAAAAAAAGTAGTTGACAAAAGTCAGAAAATCTTATATGATATCTAAGTCTGATACAGACATCACAACATGCGATAGTGGCGTAGTTGGTAACGCGCGACCTTGCCAAGGTCGAGACCGCGGGTTCGAGCCCCGTCTATCGCTCTCACGTAATCCTAGCGGATTACGTTTTTCTTTAAAAGACAATATAGTTTGAGCTTTTGATTTGGTAAATAATTTTGCTTATGTCGCAGCGGGTAATAACTCGCTATTCGCTCTCTCAATAACGCCCGCAGGTTTATGATTACATAGATTTGCGGGTCTCTTTTTTGCTACTACAAAGCCGTGCACCAATCGAGGCTATGCATCATGCAAGCTTGCTTGCAATGACTGCATAGCACCGATTGGTATACGGCGCGTAGCTCAAGCGAGCCGCCAGGCGAGCGTGCTACGCGGCACGGATTTGCAGGTTGAACGTAGCGAAAGAAAGGACGCAATATGAATATTGGTATTTTTGATTCAGGTATTGGCGGCATCTCGATTTTACATCAGGCAATGCTTTCCCTGCCGAAAGAAAATTATATTTTTTATGCAGATACAGACCACGTTCCGTATGGTACGAAAAGTAAGGAACAGATTGTGGATTATGTAGACCATATCATGCAGTTTATGATAGAATATAACTGCAAGGCAGTTGTGATTGCGTGTAATACTGCAACTGCGGCAGCGGCTCAGATAATGAGAGAAAAGTATCATCTTCCTATTATTGGGATTGAGCCGGCTGTAAAGCCTGCTGTGGAACAGAGTGCGGGCAAGCGAGTGATGGTTATAGCAACGCCTTTGACCATTAAAGAACAAAAATTGAAAAATCTGGTGGATAGAATTGATGATACCCATCTGGTAGATTTGGTTCCGTTTCCCAAGCTTGTCCAGTTTGCAGAGAATGGTATTTTTGACACCAAAGAGGTGGAGGATTATATCATTGAAACACTGACAGACTATGATATGACTCGGTATGGAGAGTTTGTGCTGGGATGTACACACTTTAACTATTTTAAGGACACTTTTAGAAAGCTGTTTCCTGAAAATGTACGGATAATCGATGGAAACGAGGGGACAATAAATCAGCTGAAACGTGTGCTGGAGAGTAGGAGGCTGTTAGAAGAAAATGAGGGTAGTGTCAGGTATTTTACCTCCGGCAGAGAAGTGACAGATAAGGAAGCACTAAATAGAATAGCAGCCTTGCATGTCAGATTAGAAAACATGAGAAGTATTACATAAATGAGAAAGGTACGGAACAAATTATGGATGAAATCGCAGTGTTAATTCCTTGTTATAATGAAAGCAAAACAATTGAAAAGGTCGTAAAGGATTTCAAAACAGCGCTTCCTGAGGCAGTTATCTATGTATATGATAATAATTCTACGGATGGTACGGCGGAAATCGCGAAAAAAGCCGGCGCAGTAGTACGCTACGAATATCAGCAGGGAAAAGGAAATGTTATCCGCAGAATGTTTCGTGAAATCGATGCGAAATGTTATATTATGACGGATGGAGATGATACCTATCCTGCGGAGGAAGCAAGAAAGCTTTGTGAACCTGTTTTGAAAAGAAATGCAGATATGGTAGTAGGGGACAGACTTTCTTCTTCTTATTTTGAAGAGAATAAAAGACCATTTCATAACTTTGGAAATTCTTTGGTACGTGCAAGTATTAACAGCATGTTTAAAAGCGATATTCGTGACATTATGACAGGATACCGTGCATTCAGCTATTTATTTGTAAAATCATTCCCGGTATTATCAAAGGGCTTCGAGATAGAAACAGAAATGAGTATCCATGCTATTGATAAGAATATGCGTGTGGAGAATGTCATCATTCAGTATAGAGACAGACCGGAAGGCAGTGTATCAAAGCTTAACACGTATTCCGATGGAATCAAGGTATTGATGACGATTCTGAAGCTTTATAAAAATTATAAGCCAATGAAATTTTTTGGCTGGATTGCGATAATACTTGCCGTTCTTGCGACTGTTTTTCTGATACCGGTGCTTTCTGCTTATGCAAGTACAGGCTTAGTGCTTCGCTTCCCGACTTTGATTGTATGCTGTTTTGTCTATTTAAGTGCAATACAAGCCTTTTTTGCAGGATTAACACTTTCCACGATGAAGCAGAAAAATATGCAGGATTATGAAATGAATCTGATTATGCTGCAGCAGCATATCAATGCGGATAAATCTTGAAACAAATGTTGATTGATAAATCTGCTAAAGCAGATAGAGGTGTATATAAACAGAAATGAAGAAGGTATTACTGATAGGCGTTAATGCAAAATATATCCATTCCAATCCGGCTATCTACAGTCTGCATGCTTATACAAGGATGCAGATGGCTGAAGGTTGGGAGGAGTATCTGCAGCTTGCTGAGTATACGATAAATCAGAATATGGAAACGATTTTGGCAGATATTTACGGCAGAAAACCGGATGTAGCTGCCTTTTCCTGTTATATCTGGAATTGGAATATGATACAGGAGCTCATTGTAGAGCTTCCGAAGGTATTACCGGATATTAAAATATGGCTGGGAGGACCGGAGGTATCCTTTCATGGAGAAAAGCTTTTACAACAGTATCCGGGCGTGCAGGGGATTATGATAGGAGAAGGAGAAAAGACATTTGCAGAGCTTTTTTTGCACTATCAGACAGGTACTCCTTCGTTATCCTCTATAAAAGGACTCCTTCTGCCACAGGGGTATACAGGTGACAGAACACTGACTGATATCAATGAGGTTCCTTTTTTCTATGATAATCTGGAAAAATTTAAGAATAGAATTATTTATTATGAGTCCCAGCGTGGGTGTCCGTTTCGCTGTGCTTATTGCCTGTCTTCTATCGACAAGCAGGTGCGTATCAGAGATTTGGATACTGTAAAAAAACATTTGCAGTTCTTTTTGGACAACCGGGTTGACCAGGTCAAATTTATTGACAGAACCTTCAATTGCAATGCGAAATATGCATTGGCGGTGTGGAGCTATTTACAAGAACATGACAATGGTGTCACAAATTTTCATTTTGAAATTGCAGCAGATTTATTAACTGAGGAACAGCTTTCTGTAATGGAAAAAATGAGACCGGGGCTGATACAATTAGAAATAGGAGTACAGTCCACCAATGAAAAAACATTGCATGTGATTAATCGGTATATGAGTTTGGCACATTTATCTGAGATGGTTGCCAAGATAAAAGGCTTTGGCAATATCCATCAGCATTTGGACTTGATTGCGGGGCTTCCTTATGAGGACTATGAGAGCTTTGGACATTCCTTTGATGATGTTTATGCCATGAAACCGGAACAACTGCAACTTGGCTTTTTAAAAGTACTAAAAGGTTCTCCAATCGAAGAGCATACACAGGAGTATGGTATCGTATATCAGGAGAAACCACCTTATGAAGTGCTTGGCACAAATTGGCTTTCTTATGCAGAGATCTTGAAGTTAAAGGGTGTTGAGGAAATGGTAGAGCTGTATTATAACAGTCTGCAGTTTGTACATTCCATACCTGTTTTAGAAAAGTGTTTTACTTCTTCGTTTGCCATGTATGAGGCACTTGCAGACTATTATAAAAGAAAGGGCTATTTTGTCCAGACACCGGCAAGGAGCTATCGTTATCAGGTGCTTTTGGAATTTATGGATGAGGTAGATGTGACAAAGCATGATTTATTTGCAGAGTGTCTGACCTTTGACTTATATTTAAGAGAGAATTTGAAAAGCAGACCGGATTTTATGAAAGATATGTCAGAAAAGCAGGCTGTAAAAGATTTTTACAGGCAGGAAGCTGAAAGACATACTTATTTAAAGGATTATGAGAGCTATAATGGTGTGCAGCTTGCAAAAATGACGCATATGGAATGTTTTTCCTACGAGGTGTGGGGAACAGGTATAAAGCTGGAAAAACCGGTTTATTTGCTATTTGATTATAAGCATAGAAATCCGCTGACCTATGATGCACAGTTTTTTGTGATAGAGGAGAACATATATGAATAAAAGGACACAGGCTATTTTAGACAAGCTGGATGAACAATATGGAGTAGATGTAGTCTGCCATTTACATTATAAAGAACCTTGGCAGCTATTGATTGCTACGATTTTGAGCGCACAATGTACAGATGCCAGGGTTAATCTTGTGACACCGGAGTTATTTCAAAAATATCCAACGATTGAAGCCTTTGCCAACGCAGATATAGAAGAAATGGAACAGGCTATTCATTCTATCGGTTTTTATCATAACAAGGCAAGAAATCTGATTGCCTGCTGTGAAAGACTTCATATGGAGTATCATGACGAATTACCATCTGCCATTGAGGATTTAACAAGCCTTGCCGGTGTAGGAAGAAAAACGGCAAATGTTATTCGGGGAAATATTTTTCATGAACCAAGTATTGTAGTAGATACGCATGTGAAACGCATTAGTAAAAGACTTGGATTTACAAAGGAAGAGGACCCTGTAAAGGTAGAGCAGGATTTGATGAAGGTACTGCCAAAAGAAAACTGGATTCGATACAATATTCAGATTATTTCTTTTGGAAGAGAAATCTGTAAGGCACCAACACCTAAATGTGAAATGTGCTTTTTATCGCAATACTGCAAAAGTACAGATGGTAAAGGAAAAAAGAAATGATAAACGATTATACAGTAATTGATTTAGAAACGACCGGATTAAATCCGAAGCTGGATAAAATCATAGAAATCGGTGGCGTAAAGGTGCGAGAGGGAAGTGTGGTGGAAGAGTTCAATACCTTTGTAAACCCTGGTAGAAAGCTTTCTGAACGTATCATTGAACTGACTGGAATTACAGACGAGGAAGTAGAAAATGCTCCTTACATAGAGGAAATATTATCGGAATTTTTGGCATTTATTGGTGAGGATATCTTGCTTGGGCATAATTTGATTTTTGATTACTCCTTTGTGAAAAAAGCAGTCGTCAATCAAAAGCTTACTTTTGAAAAAATGGGGATTGATACCCTGCGTATCGCCAGAAGGTTTTTGACAGATTTGGAAAGTCGAAATTTAGGTTTCCTTTGCAATCATTATGGTATTTCCCTTTCTGCGCACAGAGCCTGTAATGATGCGAGAGCAACGCATGAGCTTTATCAAAAGATGGCAGAACAATTTTATGAAAAAGAAAATACTACTTTTGGTCCGATAGCATTAAATTATCAGGTCAAAAGGGAAACACCGATTACACCAAGACAAAAGTCCTTTTTGCTTAGTATTGTGGCAAGAAACGGAATTGGTATAGAAGAAACAAAAGAGGCTGTTTATATAAAACCTGACCATATTTGCATTATGCAGGAAACCGATGTGAATAAGATGACAAAAAATGAAGCAAGTCGCCTTATTGACCACTTGCTTTCAAATTACGGACGATAGAATCTTTCATC
The DNA here is from genome assembly GCA_945864145.1 of uncultured Lachnospiraceae bacterium. GTDB lineage: Bacteria > Bacillota > Clostridia > Lachnospirales > Lachnospiraceae > COE1. Next base: position 35,586 of record CAMBAN010000004.1, read on the forward strand.
AGTGTGTGAAGGGATTCTGCCTGTTTAATAAGGTCATTTACCTTTGCTCCTTCATTTTGCTCCTGATAAAGAGATGCTAACAGATAGTATGATTTGCTGATATCAGTACCTGTAGAAACTGCAAATTCCAACAGCATGATGGCAGCCTGTTTCTCGTTTACTGCTACAAGCCTTTCAGCCAGCTTTTGCAAAATAGTAACTAAATTAGTGTAATGAGAATCATAATCGCTTAATATAGTAATATTAGCAGTACCATAGGTAAGCTTTAAATCTGTATTGCTGATGCCTGTCAGATTGACGATTTTCTCTTTGGAAAGGTCCTGCAAATCTTTCAGATATGCATCGATTTCCTCGGTTCTGTGTGCAGGACTTAAGGAAAGGATTTCGTCAGGAATGGTGATATAGTTCAGATTGTCCAGACTTTTTTTGCGGACAAAATTAGCTTTACGCTCCTTTTCATAGTAGCTGTCCATAGGAACGGTATCCCGGTGAATACTCCTTCTGATAATCAAGGAAAATAATCCCAGTGCTGCTACAAAACTTGCCAAAAATCTAAAATTCATTTATAATATCCTTTCAGTAATATGAGAATTGGAGGTCTTGTATCGATATGCATAATAAGAAAACACAACGTATTATTTCTGGTATCATTGTTGTTATTTTAGTGCTTGCAATGGTTATTCCAAGCTTTCTTTCTATTTTGGGTGTTTAGGTATAGTGCATAAGTGATACATCTGTTATCTCTTATATTATACAACAAATATTATGTAAATTAAAGAATAGTTTGAAAATATAAGGATTTGATTTGAAAATGAAAAAGAATTGGGGAAAGAAAATCAGTCTTTTTGCGGTTTTGAGTGTTATGGTAGTTTTTTGTGTATGTGCAAGGAAGTCGCAGGTACTTCTTGCAGAAGCAAAGCAACAGGATGAAACTGTATTAGACGGTGTTTATATAGAGGACATTTCTCTCGCAGGTATGACCAAGGAGCAGGCTAAGGTCGCAGTCGGAGCGTATGTGGAGGAGTTAAAGACCAGAGTGGTGACCTTTGGAGCAGTGGAAGAGCATTATATTGCCATTGTTGCAGGAGATTTGGGACTGACCTGGACGAATGAAGAGGTTATTGATGAAGCAGTAGCTCTTGGTAAGGATGGCAATATAGTGGAAAGATATAAGGCTATTCAGGATTTGAAGCATGGAAATAAAGTATATGACTTGGAGCTTGCGTTTGATAAAGAGCTTATTCGTAATGTTTTGGAAGAACAGTGTACGGCATATGATGTACCGGCTGTCAATTATACCCTGAAAAAGACAGAGAATGGATTTGAGGTCATCGAGGGACAAACAGGACTTGCTGTTAATGTAGAGGAGTCTCTGACCAATATATATGACTATTTAACAACTGACTGGGACTTTGCGGATGCATCGATTGATTTGCAGGTTGAAGTAACGCAGCCAAAGGGCGATGAGGAACAGCTTTCTGAGGTATCTGATGTGCTTGGCACATATACAACAAGCTATGCGGCAAGCAGTGCTGCCAGATGTAAAAACGTAGAAAACGGCACCAGTAGAATTAATGGGGTGACGTTATATCCGGGAGAAGAATTTTCAGCCTGTGATACCATGAAACCTTTTACAGAATCAAATGGCTATTATCCGGCTGGCGCATACTTAAATGGTAAAGTCATTGAAAGTATCGGTGGTGGAATTTGTCAGGTATCGACAACTCTTTATAATGCATTACTGCTTTCTGAATTGGAGATTACCCAAAGAAGCAGCCATTCTATGATTGTGGATTATGTAGAACCTTCTATGGATGCAGCGATTGCGGAAAATGGTGGAAAAGATTTGAAGTTCGTTAATAATCTGGATTATCCGATTTATATAGAAGGGTATACTGCAAATAAAAAGGTTACTTTTGTAATCTATGGGGTAGAGACTAGAGACAGTACCCATAAAGTAAGCTTTGAAAGTGAGACTTTAAGCGTAACAAAGCCTAATGGCGAGGTGATTACGACAACAGGCAGTCAACCGGTTGGATATATTGATGTGCAAAAGGCACACACGGGTTATACGGCTCAGTTATGGAAAATCGTGACAGAAAACGGAGTAGAGGTTTCCAGAGAAGTAATTAACAAGAGTACGTATTCTGCTTCACCAAGAACAGCAACCGTCGGCGTGGCTACTTCCGATGCTGTTTATGCAGCAAGAATACAGGCTGCAATTGCTACAGGCAGTATTGATACAGTGAAAGCAGAAGTAGCAGCGATTAAGGCAGAGGAAATGCAGGCAGCCCAGCAGCAGGCAGCGATACAGGCGATTTTAGAAGCTCAGCAGCAGTTGCCGGTTGAGCAGCCGTAAGATAGTACAAAGGAAGGATTTTGATATCATGAATTGTGGAAAGGTTTCTGAAAGCATTTATAATAGAACCGTTTATAAAACAATACAAACAACTGGATATCATGATATAGAAAAAACAAATGGCGCAGGTCTGGGGGCAGACTGCGCTATTTTGGCTTCCGGAGAATATCATATCGTACAGGCGCAAGGTACTGCATTTGGCAGAGATGTTTTTATGGCGGCACGAGCGGTAATCGACGCTTTGAACCGAATAGCGGCATACGGTGTGGATCTTCGGTCAGAGAGAAGCTCTGATACTAAGGTACAGATTTCTTTGCAGATAAGTATGGCACAAAATATGCGGGAAGCAAAGCTACGTGCGATGTTATCTTATCTTACAGAAATGACAGCGGGCTTAAAAATGCCTGTTGCTCAGGTGGATGCACAGGTACTTCCACAGCTGGATCATGAAGCGATGGCAACGGCATTTGTAGTAGTAAGTACAAAGGAAAAGTTATTGATGCAGGGTAAAGCAAAGCCGGAACAGGATGTCGTGATGACCAAGTGGATGGCACTGGAAGGAACTGCCTTGCTTGCGCATCGGAAAAAGGATGAGCTTGCTAACAGATATCCACTAAATCTTGTAGAAGAGGCGATGAACTATGATAAATACTTATCTATAATTCCGGAGGCCGCCACCGCCGCAAAGTCCGACGTGAGTGCGATGCAGGTAGTCAGAGACGGAGGTATTTTTGGCGGACTTTGGCAGCTTGCAGAGAAAAACGGCGTTGGACTGGTCATAGACTTGAAAAAAATAGCAGTGAAACAGGAAACAATAGAGGTCTGTGAATTTTTTGATAGTAATCCATATAAGCTGATATCAGGAGGAAGCCTCTTACTGGCAACAGAGAAAGGTGCTCATTTGGTATCAAAGCTGGAGGCAGAAGGGATTCCGGCTATAATTATTGGCCGTACGACGGCAAATAATGACAGAATTGTAGAAAATGAGGAAGAAACAAGATTTTTAGAGCCGGTAAGAGAGGACGAAATCTACCAGGTGCTATATAAAGAGGCATAGGCATATTGTTTGATTTAGCAGAAAAAGAAAAGGAGAGAAGAAATGAGAGAACAGATTTTATCTATAATAGAAAAAAACAGTCGTATTGATTTAAAAGAACTTGCCATTATCTTAGGAGCAGATGAAGTGACTATTGTGAATGAAATGGCTCAGATGGAGAAGGAAGGCATTATTTGTGGTTATCATACCTTGATTGATTGGGAAAAAACCAATGTAGAAAAGGTGAATGCATTAATTGAAGTTCGTGTCACTCCACAAAGAGGTCATGGATTTGATAATATTGCAGAAAGAATTTACAAATATCCGGAAGTACATGCAGTATACTTAATTTCCGGTGGATACGACCTGTTAGTCAGCTTAGAAGGCAAATCCTTAAAAGAGGTTTCTAATTTTGTGTCTGATAAATTATCTACTTTGGATTCTGTCCTTAGTACCGCAACACATTTTATCTTAAAGAAATACAAAGACCACGGTACTATTTTAGACAAGAAGGATGTAGATGAAAGGATACAGGTGACACCATGAGAAATCCATTAGCAAAAAAAGTTGTAGAAATGAAGCCTTCAGGCATTCGTAAGTTTTTTGACATTGTAAGCGAGATGAAGGATGCCATTTCTCTTGGTGTAGGTGAACCTGACTTTGAGACACCCTGGCACATCAGAGATGAGGGTATTTATTCTTTGGAAAAAGGAAAAACCTTTTATACCTCTAATGCAGGTCTGAAGGAATTAAAAATAGAAATTTGTAACTATTTAAAGAGAAGATATGATATTTCTTATCATTTTCAGGATGAAGTTTTGGTAACGGTTGGTGGCTCAGAGGCGATAGATATAGCATTAAGGGCTATGATTGAGCCTGGCGATGAAGTCCTCATTCCACAGCCAAGCTATGTTTCCTATGAGCCTTGTGCTGTGCTTGCAGGAGCTAAGCCTGTTATTATTGAACTCAAGCATGAAAATCAGTTCCGTTTAACAGCGCAGGAATTAGAGGATGCCATTACAGATAAAACAAAAATTCTGATTTTACCTTTCCCTAATAATCCAACAGGTGCCATTATGGAGAGAAAGGATTTAGAGGAAATTGCAAAGGTCATTGAAAAACATGATTTGTTTGTAATCTCAGATGAAATTTATTCTGAGTTAAATTACACAGAAAAGCATGTTTCTATTGTGAATATTCCCGGAATGCAGGAAAGGACAATTTTAATCAATGGTTTCTCAAAATCCTATGCAATGACCGGATGGAGACTTGGCTATGCCTGTGGACCGGAGGCTATTATTACACAGATGACTAAAATCCACCAGTTCTGTATTATGTGTGCACCGACTACTTCACAATATGCTGCAGTAGAAGCCTTGAAAAATGGTGACGAGGATGTTGCCATGATGAGAGATGCTTACAATCAGAGAAGACGTTACCTGGTGCATGCTTTTAAGGAAATGGGCTTGGAGTGTTTTGAGCCTTTTGGTGCTTTTTACATATTCCCATGCATCAAAGAATTTGGTATGACAAGCGAAGAATTTGCTACCAGATTTTTGATGGAGGAAAAGGTAGCTGTTGTGCCTGGAACTGCTTTTGGAGATTGTGGAGAGGGCTTTATCCGCATTTCTTATGCTTACTCTTTAGAGAAGCTGAAAGTAGCAATTGGCAGATTGGAAAAATTTGTTACTAAATTACGTGAGGAACAAAAGTAATGAATATCATTTTACATGAGCCGGAAATGCCGGCAAATACCGGCAATATTGGCAGAACCTGTGTGGCGACAAATTCTACCCTGCATTTGATTGAACCTTTGGGCTTTCGCCTTACCAGCAAGGAACTGAGAAGAGCCGGCATGGATTACTGGGAGCATTTGGATGTCAGAAGATATATAAATTTTGAAGAGTTTCTGGAGAAAAATCCAAATGCAAAAATTTGGATGGCAACGACAAAAGCAAAGAAGACCTACACAGAGGCGGAATTTGGACCGGATGACTTTTTGATGTTCGGGAAAGAAAGTGCAGGAATACCGGAAGAGATTTTAGTAGATTATGAGGACACCTGTATTCGTATCCCTATGCTTGATAAGGTGCGCAGTCTGAATTTATCTAATTCTGTAAGTATTGTGCTTTACGAGGCGTTGCGACAAAACAATTTTGCCAATATGAAATGTGAAGGAGAGCTTCATCATTTACATTGGAAAGAATAAAAGAAAACAATAACAGAAATGGGTATTTTGCTTATGCAGAATACCTGTTTTTTTATGTTCTCCTTGCGGCGCACTTACAAGCTTTTTGTGCCAAAAATTGATAATACAAGTGTCAAAACTATCAATAGTGACAATAATAATATAAAAAAGTGCCAAATTATAAAAAAAATATGAAAAAAGAGCAGATGAGCACTTGACGTATATGGTAAATATACATAAAATGGGAATTGTCAGGATACATATTTTGGACAAAATGTGAATAAGTAATAAGATAATCCGTTCATTTCAGCAATTTATGAAAAACAAATGGATAAAAATGTGCCATTTTTAGCACAGACAAAAGAATGATATAAAAGTTGATGATAATTTTTAGAAAGAAAGGGATAGGAAGATGAAAATCTATGATGTAACAGACAAAGAGTATGCGCCTTATGGACGCGTCCTGACAGAAGATTATCAGGTCGAAGGTATCAAAAAACTTATGGAAAAAACACCTGCACCGGATGAAGTGATTTATATTCCATCAGATGCAGAGATGGAAGCTTTGCCTGAAGCAGAGGTTCTTCAAAACAGCTTTTTTGGTGGTATGCCTATACAAATCGGATATTGTAACGGTACCAATCATAAGCTGAATGCCTTAGAATATCACAGATGCTCTGAACTTGGTATTGCTTGCACAGATTTAATCTTGTTATTAGGAAAGCAAAAAAAGATTTCCAGTGATAATTTTTATGATACAGACCATGTGAAAGCATTTTTTGTTCCGAAAGGAACGATTTATGAGATGTATGCAACAACCTTGCATTATGCACCATGCTGTGTGAAAAACGAACCTTTTAAGAACGTAGTCATTTTACCAAAGGGAACAAATGAACCTTTAGAAAATGCTGTAAAAGGAGCAAAAGAGGATCCACTTCTTTTTGCAGTGAATAAATGGTTGATTGCGCACGAAGAGGCAAATATTCAGGGAGGCTTTAACGGACTTCTTGGATTAAATATTACAGTTGATTAAGTGAAAATAAAAAATGGAGGAAAAGAACATGATTAACATTCCAAAAATGAAGGTTGGTATTGTAGCAGTAAGTAGGGACTGTTTTCCAGAGTCTCTGTCAGTAAACAGAAGAAAGGCATTAGTAGAGGCTTATGCAAAAAAATATGATGCAGCAGATATTTACGAATGTCCAATCTGTATCGTAGAAAGTGAAATTCATATGGTTCAGGCATTAGAAGATATCCAGAAAGCCGGATGTAATGCTCTTTGTGTATATCTTGGAAACTTTGGACCTGAAATTTCAGAGACATTACTTGCAAAGCATTTTAACGGACCAAAAATGTTCTGTGCAGCAGCAGAAGAAAATACAGCTACTTTGGCATCCAGTCGTGGTGATGCATACTGTGGTATGCTAAATGCAAGCTATAACTTAAAACTTCGTAACGTAAAAGCATATATTCCGGAGTATCCTGTTGGAACAGCTGAGCAGTGTGCAGATATGATTCATGATTTCTTACCAATCGCTCGTGCAATTGATGGATTAAGTAACTTAAAGATTATCAGCTTTGGACCAAGACCTTTGAACTTCCTTGCATGTAATGCACCAATTAAGCCATTATATGATTTGGGTGTTGAAATTGAAGAAAATTCAGAGTTAGACTTATTCGAAGCATTTAATAAACATGCCGGAGATTCCAGAATTCCTGCAAAAGTAAAAGAAATGGAAGAAGAACTCGGCGCAGGAAACAAGAAACCGGAAATCTTAGAAAAGCTTGCTCAGTATGAATTAACATTATTAGACTGGGTAGAAGCACATAGAGGTTACAGAAAATATGTTGCCATCGCAGGCAAATGCTGGCCGGCATTCCAGACACAGTTTGGTTTTGTTCCTTGTTATGTTAACAGCCGTTTAACAGGTATGGGTATTCCTGTATCTTGTGAAGTAGATATTTATGGCTGTTTAAGCGAGTTTATCGGAACTGTTATTTCAGAAGACGCTGTTACCTTACTTGATATTAACAATACTGTTCCTTCAGACATTTATGACGCTGATATCAGGAATACATATCCAAAATACACCTTAAATGATACTTTCATGGGATTCCACTGTGGAAATACTACTTCAAAGAAGTTAACTGCTTGTGAGATGAAGTATCAGTTAATCATGGCAAGAAGCTTACCGGAAGAAGTAACACAGGGTACTTTGGAGGGAGATATCGTTCCGGGAAATATCACCTTCTACAGATTACAGAGTACAGCAGATTGCAAGCTTCGTGCTTACATTGCACAGGGTGAAGTTTTACCGGTTGCAACAAGATCATTTGGTGGAATTGGTATTTTTGCAATTCCTGAAATGGGAAGATTCTATCGTCATGTATTGATTGAGAAGAATTATCCACATCATGGTGCAGTTGCGTTTGGACATTACGGAAAAGCATTATATGAAGTATTCAAATATCTTGGAGTTCCTGTGGAAGATATTAACTTTAACCAGCCTGCTGGTATGTTATACCCAACAGAAAATCCATTTGCATAGAAAGATATTTTAGGGACGTTGTCCTGACAAGGCAGGATTTCCATGAAATCCTGCCTTTTACTATATGGTGAGTGCACCTCAGACTATATGAAACATGTTAAGCGAAAGGAAATGACAATATGTATTATATTGGTGTAGATTTAGGGACATCTGCAGTAAAACTGTTACTTATGGAAGGCAATGGTAAAATTGCAAATGTAGTATCAAAGGAATATCCACTCTATTTTCCCAATCCGGGCTGGAGCGAGCAGAAACCGGAAGACTGGTGGAGTGCAGTTGTTGAGGGATTAAAGGAATTGACTGCTGATTTTGATAAGAGTCAGGTAGCAGGAATCAGTTTTGGCGGACAGATGCATGGACTTGTTGTATTAGACAAGGATGATAATGTCATCAGACCGGCTCTTCTTTGGAATGACGGAAGAACTTTTGAAGAGACAGACTATTTGAATCAGGTGATTGGAAAAGATAAGCTTTCCCAGTATACGGCAAATATTGCCTTTACAGGCTTTACAGCTCCAAAAATATTATGGATGAAAAATAAGGAACCGGAGAATTTTGCAAAGATTGCAAAAATTATGCTTCCAAAGGATTATATTGCCTATAAGCTTTCAGGTGTACACTGTACAGATGTATCAGACGCTTCCGGTATGCTTTTATTTGATGTAAAGAATAAATGCTGGTCAAAGGAAATGCTTGCTATCTGCGGCATCAAAGAAAGTCAGATGGCAAAGATTTTTGAGAGCTATGAAGCAGTAGGAACTATCAAACCTGAGCTTGCAAAAGAATTTGGCTTTAAGGAATCTGTTAAGATTGTAGCAGGAGCCGGCGACAATGCGGCAGCAGCTGTCGGTACAGGTACTGTTGGAGATGCTATGTGTAACATCTCTCTTGGAACATCAGGTACTATCTTTATTTCCAGCAAAGAATTTGGTGTAGATAAAAATAATGCTCTTCATTCATTCGCTCATGCTGACGGACATTATCATCTGATGGGATGTATGCTCAGTGCTGCTTCCTGTAACAAATGGTGGATGGAAGAAATTATGCAGACGAAAGAGTTTGCAAAGGAACAGTCTGCGATTACAGACGGCAAGCTTGGCAATAACCATGTATACTTTCTGCCATATTTAATGGGAGAGCGTTCTCCTCATAATGATTCCAATGCAAGAGGTACTTTTATTGGCATGACCATGGATACTTCAAGGGCAGATATGTATCAGGCAGTATTAGAGGGCGTAGCCTTTGCTATCAGAGATTCCTTAGAAGTAGCAAGAAGTCTTGGTATTGATATCAAACGTTCCAAAATCTGTGGTGGTGGTGCAAAGAGCCCATTATGGAAGAAAATCATTGCTAATGTGTTAAATATAAAGATTGATGTCATTGAAAGTGAAGAAGGACCGGGATATGGCGGAGCTATGCTTGCAGCAGTTGCCTGCGGAGAATATGCATCTGTGGAAGAAGCAGCTGCAAAGCTTGTGAAAGTAGTGGATACGATTGAACCGGATTCTGAAATTGCTGCACGTTACGAAGAAAGATATCGCAAATTTGCTCAGATTTATCCGGCAGTGAAAGAACTGTTTCCTAAGATTTCTTAAGTAATTTTTTAGGGATTGTTGCACGAAATGCAGTGCGACAATCCCTTTCTTTGCTGTTTCTATTTATGAGGCTTCTGGTAAAAATGTCCAATAACCTGTTCTGTTTTTAGTTCATTAATAAAGGCTGTACTATCGATTTCTTTGATTAACTGTATGACTTTTTTGCTTTCTGCACTGGAAACAATGGAATAGACAATGGGTCGTTCCATATGCTCATAAGAGCCTTCTCCCTTTATAATCGTGGCTCCGTGTTTACAAATACGATAAATCATATTTGCAATTTCCTGCGGCTTGTCCGTAACAATCAACAAAGTGTTTTGCTTATATTCCTTATACATTACATGCACTACCTGTGTAGAGGTGTATTGAAAAATAATGGAATATAAGGACTTGTCCCAGCCAAACATCATACCTGCGATAAGTAAAATAGCTGCATTTATGAAAAAGACAATGTTAAAGGAGTCAATTCCTTTTTTCTGCGAAAAATAGACTGCTATAAAGTCTGTTCCGCCACTTGTTGCATCTGCACGTAAGCAGAGACTAATGACAAAACCGTTTACCAGTCCACCAAAAATACTGATAAGCAAGGTATCATAAGTGATGACCCAACCGGGAATCAAATCTGTAAAAAGGTTTGTGAGCATAATCATTACAATGGAATAAGAAGTAAATTTTCTGCCAATGTAACGATAACCAATGTAGATTGGAAACAGATTTAATAACACATTAATGATAGTATAAGGTATTTCAAAGTGAAAATAGAGTTGCCCTGCTCTTTGAATTAAAAGCGTTAATCCTGTTGCACCACCCGGAAATAATCCACCGGTTCTGACAAAGGATTTGATATTTACTGCCATGACAAAAGAAGCAATGGTAATAATGACCAGACGTTTTATTGTATCTTTCATTTCTTTTTTTATCGTACTCATAGAAAACTCCTTTTAAGAAAATGACTGCCTTATGCATTATAGTATAACCCTTTTTCCTTTTCCAGCCCCAAATACAAAATAATTGATTTTTATAATATGGCAGGTAAAAATTCCAAAATTTGACAGAAAGTTCCATAATACTGCAATAAAATTCTGTAAAATGTATAAAATATATGTTATACTCATAATATATGCAATAGAAAAGACAGATGGACGATAAAGTAGATTTGAATGAGAGAGGAAAATGATTATGAAGATTGCTTTTTATTCAACAAAACCATATGACAAGATTTACTTTGAACCTTATAGCAAGGATTATGATATAACGATTAAATTTTTGGCAGTTCCTTGTAAAGAGGAAACGATTTCACTGGCGGCAGGCTATGATGCAGTATGTATTTTTGTAAATGATTATTTGAATAAGAACATGATAAAACAGTTAAAAGATATGGGCATAAAAGCTATCCTGCTTAGAAGTGCTGGATTTAATCATGTAGATATTAAAACAGCCTATGAGTGTGAAATTCCTGTACTTCGAGTACCAAGCTATTCTCCTGAGGCAGTAGCAGAATTTGCCATGGCTTTGCTTTTAACAGTAAACAGACATACGCATAGAGCATATACAAGAACCAGAGATTTTAACATGAATATCAATGGATTTATGGGTACAGATTTGCATGGAAAAACAGCAGGTGTCATAGGAACAGGAAAAATCGGGCAGGCTATGATTAAGATATTAAAGGGATTTGGTATGGAAATCATTGCTTATGACCCATATCCAAATCCTAATCTGGATGTAACCTACGATACAATAGAAAATGTATTTAGAAATGCAGATGTGATTACACTGCATTGTCCGCTTACACCGGAAACAAAACATATCGTAGAAGCAAGGACCATTGAATTAATGAAGGATGGAGTTTACTTAATCAATACTTCCAGAGGCGATTTGATTCGCACGGAGGATTTGATAGAGGGTCTTTTACAGAAAAAGTTTGCAGGTGTAGGTCTTGATGTGTATGACGAAGAAGATGGTGTATTCTACGAGGACAATTCCAATGAGATTATGGAAGACCAGCAGCTTGCGAGATTACTGACCTTCCCCAATGTATTAGTGACTTCTCATATGAGCTTTTTCACTAAGGAGGCAGTAGAAGCCATTGCAAAAGTGACATTGAAAAATGCAGATGCAGTACAAAAAGGATTACCATTAGAGAATATTGTGTTACCGGCAGGTGTTTAAGCATGATTTTTAGAAGAAGAGAACAGGATGATAAACTGCATGTCAGATGTGCGTACAGAGAGGAATGGGAAGATGCCATTTCTCTTGCATGGTGCACTTTTATGAAATTTGAAGCAGCGGATTATACCCAGAGAGGGGTAGAAAGCTTTCGTGAATTTATTACTGATCCGGTTCTTCGAAGAATGTTTATTATGGGCTCTTACCAATTGTTTGTAGCATTGGAAAAGGGGAAAATAGTAGGTATGATTTCACTTAGAAATGAAACACATATCTCTCTTCTGTTCGTGGATGAAGCGCATCATAAGCAGGGAATTGGGAGTGCATTGATTACTTATTTATGCGATTATGTAGATAAAGAAGAAGGCTACCATAGTGTGACAGTCAATGCAGCCCCCTATGCGTTAGGCTTTTATCATAAGCTTGGATTTCAAGATACAGGTATGGAAGAAACCAATGATGGTATTCGCTTTACCCCTATGAAGAGGGTTTGGAAAGCGGGACAAGTGTAGGAGGTGGAATTGTGACGGTGGAGTATATTACAAGTAAAAACTTGTTTTTGTTGATTTGTGATGCATTGAATTTAATGGATAAGTCATTAGTAAAACATGGAACAAGGGTCAGCTATATCATGTCACGCATGCTGGAGTGCAAGGGCGGGTATGAAAAGTTTGAAATTGCAGATTTTATGTTATTAGCAGTGTTACATGATATCGGTGCATATAAAACAGATGATGTCAGAAAGCCATTAAGCTATGAGGCTAAAAATGTATTGCCTCATTCTATTTATGGTTATCTTTTCTTGAAATATCTCTCTCCACTGACGGAGCAGTCTAAAATGATTTTATATCATCATGTGGATACATCAAAAATTCAAGGTATTGACTATGCTTATTTAGAAGAAACGGAAATATTAAAGGTAGCAGAAATTACAGATATCTGGATGCGTGCTTTTGGCGATAAATTTGATTATCACATGCTGGAAAAGTATAAAGGTACAAAATTTTCAGAAAAAGCGATTGCCCTTTTATATGAAGCGGTAGAAAAATATGATATTTTTACAAAGCTTGCAGATGGTACTTATCAGCAAGAATTTGAGGAAAGTCTGGAGTATGTATTGTTATCTGATGAAGAAAAGGACAAATATATCAGAATGCTCATGTATTGTACCGGTCTAAAGGACGAAGAAATGGTTGCCAATACAATTGAAACCATTTGCGTTTGCAGAGAGCTGGCTGCAAAGATGCGTTTGAGTGAGATGGATAAAAATGAAATCTATTATGGAGCTTTATTACATGACCTTGGTATGCTGACTATTCCGACAAATCTTCTAAATGCTCCGAGAAAGCTGGAGGATAGTGAAATCAACCTGATTCGTACGCATGTTAATATCATCACACAGTTGTTACAAGGCAGAGTATCTAAAAATATCATTGATATCGTTGAAGCACATCATGAACGTTTTGATGGCAGTGGCTATCCAAAGGGTTTAAAAGGCGGTTCCATGAATGAAAAGCAGGCGATTTTGCAGATTGCAGAAACTGTAGTCAATATGAGCGTTGATAAGCCTTATCGAAAAGCCTATTCAAAAGAGGAAATCATGGAAGAGCTGAATAATGGTATCGTGGATGGAAAATTTGAAGGAATTGTTGCAGATACGCTAATGAAAAATTATGATGATATCATGACAAAGGCAAGAGAAAAAGCAGATGCAACTCTTGTTACTCATCAAAAATTGAAGCGAAACAGTGAACAGGTTTATAAGAATTTCACAAAGTGATTTCTGTTAACTTATTGAAAAGACCTTGGAAACATAGTATGATACTCTCATTGGTGGTACGAGAGGAGATATTTCAATGTTCAAATTAGACAGTCCATTTATGAATTTTTTAAACAAGGTCTGTGACATCATGATTTTAAATTTTCTGGTGTTGTTTTGCAGTATTCCCATTTTCACGATTGGTGCATCTGTAACAGCAGGCTATTATATTGCTTACAAAATGGTTCGCAATGAGGAGAGTTACATAACAAAGGGATTTTTTAAGGCGTTTAAAGAGAATTTTAAACAGTCAACCATTATTTGGCTGATTATGATGGTAGTCGGATTGCTGCTTTATGGTGATTTCAAAATTATTTTAAATGAAAGCATGGAAATTGGAAATTGGATGAAGATAGCAGTGATTACAGTCACCGTTGTGGTAGGACTTGGTGCTGTATTCATTTTTCCGGTTCAGGCAAGATTTACCAATACAGTAAAAAATACGATAAAAAATGGCTTTTTAATGGCATTATCACATTTGCCAAGTGCTTTTGTATGTTTGATTTCCCTGGTGATTCCTTTTGTTTTACTATACTTTTTGCCACAAATTGCTCCGGCAATCCTGTTGCTGGCAGTTGGGCTTCTGATTTATCTTAAAGCTATGCTGTACTTGAAAATTTTCAAAAAATATGAGGAAAGAGGCGAGGAAACAGCAGAGAGTGAAGCATCTGAGGATTCTTCGCAAGCAGAGGATGCAGACAGTGGTATATTTGCAGTCAGTGATTCTATGGAAAAAGAAACTGAAAACAAATAGAAAAAGAGAGAAATGTTGCGCAATTCAAGTGCAACATTCGGCAACATGTACAGGTTAATGAAAAGGTGTTCAGCAAAATGCTTATCAATTTGTCGAAAAAGCGAATTGGTAAGCATTTTCTACATAATGGTGAAAAAATCTTTGTGGAATGTAGGTATAGCAATTTTTGAGCAACTCATTTATACTAAATATAAATTGAAACACAGTTTAATATATTTCTCGGGAGGAAATAAAAATGGCAAGTTTATCTTTAAAGAATATCTGCAAAGTATATCCTAACGGATTTGAAGCAGTAAAGAACTTTAACCTTGAAATCGCTGATAAAGAATTCATCATCTTCGTAGGACCTTCAGGATGTGGTAAGTCTACTACACTTCGTATGATCGCTGGTCTTGAAGATATTTCTTCAGGTGAATTAAAGATTGGTGACAGAGTAGTTAACGACGTAGAGCCAAAGGATAGAGATATCGCAATGGTATTCCAGAACTACGCTTTGTATCCACATATGTCAGTTTATGATAACATGGCATTCGGACTTAAGTTAAGAAAAGTACCAAAGGCTGAAATCGATAAGATGGTTAAGGAAGCTGCTAAGATTCTTGACTTAACACCATTACTTGACAGAAAGCCAAAGGCTTTATCCGGTGGACAGAGACAGCGTGTTGCTATGGGACGTGCTATCGTTCGTAATCCTAAGGTATTCCTTATGGATGAGCCTCTTTCAAACTTGGATGCTAAGTTACGTGTACAGATGCGTATCGAGATTGCTAAATTACATCAGAGATTAGGTACAACCATCATCTACGTTACACATGACCAGACAGAGGCTATGACTCTTGGTACAAGAATCGTTGTTATGAAGGATGGTGTTGTACAGCAGGTAGATACACCACAGAACTTATATGATAAGCCACAGAACTTATTCGTTGCAGGATTCATGGGATCTCCACAGATGAACTTCCTTGATGCTGTAGTAGAAGTAAAGGGCGATGCAGCTAACTTAAAGATTGCTGACCTTTCTATTCCACTTCCACCAGCAAAAGCTAAGAAGCTTATCGATGGCGGATACGCTGGAAAGACTGTAACATTCGGTATCAGACCAGAAGATATTTATGATTCTCAGATGATGGTAGAAGCTAAGTCTGAAAGCACATTTGAAACAACTATCCGTGTATACGAGTTACTTGGTGCAGAAGTATTCTTATATGCTGATTTAGCTGAGTTCCCTATCACAGCAAGAGTTGATCCTAGAACAACAGCTAGACCTGGCGATAAGGTTAAATTCGCTATCGACGTTGAGAAGATTCACGTATTTGATAAGGAAACAGAGCAGGTTATTACAAACTAGTTTGTACATAATAAGCAGATTTGCCCCTATGCAAAAGCATAGGGGCTTTTTGGTATAGGAAATATCATTCCCATACAATAAAGGTTGTATTTGCGGGGAAAAAGGATTATGATGGGATAAAAGAAATCGGTTTCAAAAAAGAAAGGACAGGGGAAATATGTTTTCGTTGAAGGTATTAAAAGCAAATGGGGAAACCAAACAGGTGGAGAGAGGAGAAAAAGAAGCTTGTCTGGTTGTAACTTCCGCTTATAAAGAGGGAGACCGTGTCGTATTGGAATACACAGGTGAACCAGCTTTTTTTGTATTTCAGGCAGATGATGCGATGGGAGAAGCACTTATCTATGTGAAGGGTAATGTAGAAATCAAGATTCCATTTGGGGAGCTAAGGGATGGTTACTCTCCAAAAGCTTTTATGGGAGACGTGCATTACATCTACGCGAGAGTAGCTGATGAAGAAGAAATCTATGCTTATCGAAATCAGGCAATAAATGTGTATGATGACCACTATAATGACAATTCTTATCCGCATGCAAGCGCAAATGTCGAGACAAGAAACGAAGCTGTATTTGCAGCGAGAAATGCAATTAATGGTGTAAAAGCAAATCGTGCACATGGTCAGTGGCCATATACTTCCTGGGGGATTAATAGAGATCCTGAAGCTGCTCTGAAAATAGACTTTGGACATGAAGTAGAGTTAGATAAAGCGGTACTTTATTTACGTGCTGATTTTCCACATGATAATTGGTGGAAGGAAGTAACACTTGCATTTTCTGATGGAAGTAAGGAAGTGCTTTATCCCAAAAAAACAGGAGAAGGACAAAGCTTTTCTTTTGCTGCAAGAAAGGTAACATGGGTAGAACTTAAAAATTTGGTAAAGGCAGAGACAGAGTCGCCATTCCCGGCATTATCTCAAATTGAGTTATACGGAACCACCTGCAAATAGAACATAGAAAGGCATGGGATTAGTATGTTAGTGGGGAAAGAAAAGCTTTCCATGCAGGAGAGAGCTTATATAGAGCGATTTTGGACTGAGCTTTGCGATGAAGCAGAAAAACTAAGAGAAAAAGAGTTACCGGAGCTTACAGAGGAAGATTTTTGGCTATTTCAGAAAACAGGAAATCGACTTGTCTATGAAAATGCCTATTTTGGCAGAAGAAAATTTTTAACCGTTTTTGGCATTTTGACAGAGTTTGGTGAGAATCACCGGGATGCAGAAAAACTGACAGAAGTGTTAGAAGAGGTATGCAGGGAACAGTTTTGGGCACTGCCTGCACACGTAGATTTTGAAAAAATGGATAGAAATACCATAGATTTATTTGCTTCAGAAACAGCGGCAACGCTTGCGGAGATGGCATATCTTTTCTATGAAAAGCTACCACAGGAAACAATAGTACATATGTTGAAAGAGGTGGTAACACGTGTGATAGAACCCTTTGTAAGTTCGGACTTCCCATATAGCTGGTGGGAAACTGATAAGTGTAACTGGTCCGCCGTATGTGCAGGAAGCATTGGCATGACAGTGCTCTATCTGAATAAAATAGAAAAGACTTATCAGCCTGCATTTTTGAAGGAACTTTTAGAGAGGTTATCACCAGGCTGGCAGAAAAATTGCCTGAAACGTGTATGTGCTTCTTTGACCTGCTATTTGGAGGGAATGGAGGAGGATGGCGCTTGTACAGAGGGATTGGGCTATTTCTCTTATGGGATGAGTTATTTTACCGCTTTTGTGGAGCTATATGAAGAAGAGATAAAAAATGACAAAGGTGTCATAGTAGATACTCCCTTTTTGACATTACCCAAGTGTGAAAGAATTGCATGCTTTCAACAAAAATGCTTTTTTGAAAAGGGTATTTCTTTAAGCTTTTCTGATGGAAGCAGCAAAGAAAATTTTTTGCCTGGTTTAACGACCTTTTTGGCGTATTGCTATGACAGCGTAGAAGTACCGGATTATCGTCTCGCCAGATTTTTGGAGGCAGATGCCTGCTATCGCTGGCTGACCAATGAAAGAAATATCAGATGGCTGTTACGGTATACAAGGGGAGACACAAAAAAAGAGAAAAGTAAGAAAAAAGCCTGGTTTTTGCCGTCTGCACAGTGGATGATATACCAGAGCCAGGATGAACAACAAAAAAGTATCGGTTATGGAATCAAGGGCGGTCATAATGAAGAAAATCATAATCATAATGACATCGGCAGCTTTCTTTGTGTGTATGAAGGAGAAATGTTACTTGCAGATTTAGGAGCAGGAGAATATACAAAGGATTATTTTCATGAGGGAAGATATGGCATATTGTGTAACCGTTCTTTGGGACATAATGTACCGCTTATCGGAGAAAAGGAACAGCTTCCTGGTAAGGAGTATAGGGCAGAACGCTTTGTATGGGATGATAAAACAGAAAAGCTGACAGTTTCTTATGCAGGTGCTTATGAAAAAGGATTGATAAAAGAGCTGGAAAGAAGTATACAGGTAAAAAACAGTACGATAACAGTTACTGACAGCTTTTCCTTTGCAGAAAATCCCTTAAAAATTACAGAAAATCTGGTAACGATGTATCAGCCCACAATAGAAAAGGATTTTGTTTTGATTAAGGGAAAAGAAACCGGTTGTAAAATTTATGTGAAAGCAGATGGAAAATCTGACTTTCGGATACTTCCCAAGGAACATAGCATGCATGATGGAACAAAAATTACGGTTTATCTGATACAGTGGGATTTATGGTCAAATAGTGATAAAAAGCAGGTTTGTGATATCAGGATAGATTTCCAGTGTTCGATTTTGCAAAAAACGAATGAATATTAGCTATTGTTTTCTTTTGCAAAAAACGATATGATAGGGCTTAATAGATGTAAAATTGAGAGAAAGATGGAGGTAAAACCATGGCAGTTTTAGTTACAGGTGGAGCTGGTTTCATAGGAAGCCACACAGTAGTTGAATTACAGAACGCAGGATATGATGTAGTTGTATTGGATAATCTTTCCAATGCAAGTGAAAAATCCTTAGAGCGTGTAGAAAAGATTACCGGAAAGCCGGTAAAGTTTTATAAAGCAGATATCTTAGACAGAGATGCCTTAGAGGAGATTTTTGCAAAAGAGCAGATTGACTCCTGCATCCATTTCGCGGGCTTAAAGGCAGTCGGTGAGTCTGTAGCCAAGCCTTGGGAGTATTATAACAACAATATTGCAGGTACTTTAACCTTAGTAGATGTTATGAGAAAGCATAATTGCAAAAATATTATTTTCTCATCTTCAGCAACAGTTTACGGAGACCCTGCAATGATTCCAATTACAGAGGAATGTCCAAAGGGACAGTGTACAAATCCGTATGGCTGGACAAAGTCAATGCTTGAACAGATTTTATCAGATATGCAGAAGGCTGACCCGGAGTGGAATGTTATTTTACTTCGTTACTTCAATCCAATTGGTGCGCATAAGAGCGGAACAATCGGAGAAAATCCAAATGGTATTCCAAACAACTTAATGCCATATATTACACAGGTAGCTGTTGGCAAGTTAAAAGAGCTTGGTGTATTTGGTAACGATTATGACACACATGACGGAACTGGTGTCAGAGATTATATCCATGTTGTTGACCTTGCTTTAGGACATGTAAAGGCATTAAAGAAGATTGAAGAAAAAGCAGGTCTTTGCATTTACAATTTAGGTACAGGCGTAGGCTACAGCGTATTGGATATTGTAAAGAACTTTGAAGAAGCAACAGGCGTAAAGATTCCTTATGTAATTAAGGACAGACGCCCAGGAGATATTGCCACCTGCTACTCAGATGCATCCAAGGCAGAAAGAGAGCTTGGCTGGAAAGCACAGTATGGTATTAAGGAAATGTGTGCAGACAGTTGGAGATGGCAGTCAAACAATCCAAACGGATATGATGATTAAGTAAGTACATACAAAAAGCGGTTTGCTGCAAAAGCGAACCGCTTTTCTTGATTTGCAGACTAGAAACGAAAAGTTATCTATGCTATGATAGAAGTAATGAGGAAAAGTAACAGTTTTATTACTTTAGGAAGGCGTGGGAATTGATATGTCGAGTGTAAGCATTGAACGTTTAATTGAAAAATTAGAACTGCAAAATTTAACGCCGGAAGTAGACATTTCTTCCGCAAAAATCACACAGCCGGATATTAACAGACCGGCATTACAGCTGGCAGGCTATTTTGAGCATTATGATGAAATGAGACCACAGATTATTGGCTTCGTAGAGCATTCTTATATGCAGCAAATGTCTGATGAAAAAAAACGAGAAGTATATCCAAGAGTTTTAACGGAACAGATACCATGTATTGTATTCTGCAGAGATTTAAAACCTGATGATATTTTTATAGAAGTAGCAAAGAAAAATAATGTTCCTGTACTATCGACAGATATGCCAACCTCTGCATTTATGGCAGAAATTATCAGATGGCTGAATGTGAAACTGGCTCCATGCATTTCCGTACATGGCGTATTGGTAGATGTCTATGGTGAGGGTGTATTGATTACCGGTGAAAGTGGTATCGGTAAGAGTGAGGCTGCACTGGAGTTAATCAAGCGTGGACATCGTCTGGTATCTGATGATGTGGTGGAAATTCGTAAGGTCAGTGATGATACGTTAGTTGGAACAGCACCTGATATTACAAGACATTTTATCGAGCTTCGTGGTATTGGTATTATTGATGTAAAGAGTTTATTTGGTGTATCCAGCGTTATGGATACTACAAACATTACCTTGGTCATTCGATTAGAAGACTGGGATAAAGAGAAGAAGTATGACAGACTTGGTCTGGAAGAAAGCTATACAGAGTATCTTGGTAATAAAGTAGTATGCCACAATATTCCAATCAGACCGGGTCGTAATCTGGCAGTTATCTGTGAGTCAGCAGCAGTTAACCACCGTCAGAAGAAAATGGGCTATAATGCAGCGCAAGAGTTATATCAGCGTGTACAAAATTCGTTAAATAAAGGAAGAGAAGAGGAAGACTAATGATGGAAAAGTATTGCTTTGGTGTTGATTTGGGAGGAACAACAGTAAAGATTGGATTGTTCAATCCACAGGGAGAGGTATTGGAAAAGTGGGAGATTCCTACAAGAACAGAAGATAAGGGCTCACACATTTTACCGGATATCGCAGCAGCAGTCCAGACAAAAATGCAGGAAAAGAGTATTGAAAAGGAAGCAGTCATTGGTGTAGGTATCGGTGTGCCGGGACCGATAAATGACGAAGGTGTCATTTTTAAAGCAGTCAATCTTGGCTGGGATGTTATGAATATCAATGAAATACTGGGGGGACTGCTTGGCGTTCCTGTAAAAGCCGGAAATGATGCAAACGTTGCAGCACTTGGAGAAATGTGGTGCGGTGGTGGAAAAGGCTATGAGAATATGGTACTTGTAACTCTTGGCACCGGTGTTGGTGGTGGTATCATCATCAATGGTTCCATTTTAACAGGTTCTACCGGAGCAGGTGGTGAAATCGGTCATATACATATGAATGATGCAGAACCGGATGCCTGTGGTTGCGGCAATCATGGCTGTTTAGAGCAGTACGCTTCTGCAACAGGTATTGTGAGACTGGCAAAGAGAAAGCTTGCAGTAACAACAGAAGAAACAGTACTTCGTAACGAAGAAGTGACTGCAAAGTCTGTATTTGATGCGGTAAAAGCACAGGATAAGGTAGCTATTGAAATTGCAGAGGAATTTGGAAGCTACTTAGGAAAAGGACTTGCCAGTATCGCAGCAGTAGTGAATCCACAGGTATTTGTTATAGGCGGAGGTGTTTCCAAGGCTGGTACGGTTATTTTTGACTATGTGGAGAAATACTACAAACAGTATGTATTTCCAGGCTGCAGAAATGTAGATTTTAAGCTTGCTACCTTAGGAAATGATGCAGGCATTTTTGGAGCAGCAAAATTAGTATTATAATAATGAGAAAGGAAAGTTGTTGTTTTGAAGGCAGAATTTGTGCAAAAACTAAAACAACTGATTCCTGAAGAACGTGTCAGGGAAAAAGAACCTATGGCACAGCATACGACATTTCGGATAGGGGGACCGGCAGCGCTTTTTGTAGAACTTAGCTCAGAAAAAGAAGCGCAGGAGGTAGTTACTTTACTGAATGAATACGAGGAAGATTACTACCTGGTTGGAAATGGTAGTAATCTTCTTGTTAGTGATAGCGGTTTTTCAGGCGTCATTTTACACTTTGCAAAAGAATACAGTCATATAGAAGTGCAGGGAGAAAAAATTATCTGTGAGGCAGGTGCTTTGCTTTCACAGATTGGAAGAGTAGCGCTTGAGGCCGAACTTAGTGGATTTGCTTTTGCAGCAGGTATTCCGGGAAGTATTGGCGGGGCGATGGTGATGAATGCAGGGGCATATGGCGGTGAAATGAAGCAGGTGGTAGAAAAGGTGCGACTGCTGGATAAGACAGGTCATATTGTAGAAAAAAATTGCGAAGAAATGCATTTTGCTTACAGACACAGCCTGTTAAAAGAAGAACCTTATCTTGTTTTGCAGGTCACCTTGTCTTTACAAAAAGGTGACAAAGCTGTCATTTTAAAAGAAATGGAAGAGCTTGCAAAACAAAGAAGAGAAAAACAACCATTAGAATATCCAAGTGCAGGTTCGACCTTTAAGAGACCGGAGGGATATTATGCAGGAAAGCTTATTGATGATGCAGGATTAAGAGGCTATCAAAGAGGCGGCGCACAGGTGTCTGAAAAGCACTGTGGATTTGTGATTAACAAGGAACATGCAACCGCACAGGATGTTTATCAGTTAATCTGTGATGTACAGGCAAAGGTAGAAAAAGAGTTTCAGGTTAAATTAGAACCTGAGGTCATTATGCTTGGAGAGTTTTAAACAAGTAGGAGAGAGGCAAAACACATGAGATTTGTAATTGTTACTGGTATGAGTGGTGGAGGAAAAAGCACAGCGATGAAGATGTTAGAGGATGCAGGTTTTTATTGTGCAGACAATATGCCTGTGGCCTTGATTGATAAATTTGTTGAGCTTTTGACGATGCCAAATTGTGAAATCCAAAAGGTCGCATTAGGATTGGATGTCAGAGCAGACCAGTCTTTTGATGATGTAAATAAACTGGTGGCAAGAATGCGTACCATGCAGATTCCATTTGAGGTTTTATATTTAGAAGCATCAGACCAGGTTTTGTTAAAGCGATATAAGGAGACAAGACGAATTCATCCACTTTCCAGTGACGGAGACTTAATGAAAGGTATTACTGCAGAAAGAGAGATTCTTGCCAAAATCAGAGAAAATGCAGATTATGTTATTGATAC